>CAXTFS010000194.1:0-6663 GCA_964243395.1 uncultured Acidobacteriaceae bacterium
GCGACAAGCTGCACTGGAACCACTTTGCTTCGTTCATCTGCCTGATCGGCGCCGCGTTCTTTATGTTCCACAAGTTCTAACGTGTGAATTGCGACTTGTGACCGTGAGGTGGGCGTGGAGTCCCAAAGGCCGATCAGCAAAGCAGCGACAAGCGTGTTTAAGGGGAGCTACCATGATCGTACTTACTCCGCTGGGTGAAGCCGCTTGCCACTGAGTCCCACCGCCCCTGTCAGCCGTACACAACAGCCAGCGGAGCAGCCTCTGTTCCGGTATCTCGATGTCGTTGTTCTAATCCTGGTCGTGGCACGGTGCGCCTGGATCTTTGCGGCTCCGTTACGCTCCCCTGACCCCCCGCTGCGGTTTGCGCAGGACGACTTTTACTACTACCTAAAGCCCGCGCAAAATCTTGCGTGGTTTCATCGTTCCACCTTCGATGGCACCACGCCAACCAACGGCTACCATCCGCTGTACTTCGTTCTGCTAACGGCAGCATCGCTCTTCATTCACACGCTTCCCGGCATCTTCCGCTTTCTCTGGGTGCTCGACACGGTGAGTGCAGCCGCGATCTTTCTGCTGACGCGAAGAATCTTCGCTAGCCTTACTTCGCGATTGATCGCTAACGCGCTGGCGGTAGGGATCACCGTGCTATGTGTTCCTATGCTGTGCGACCAGATGGAGGTGACGCTGGCACTGCCGCTCGGCTTTGCTTTTCTGCTGGCAGGATTTGTGACGGGTCCGGAGATCACGCCGCGCCGCGCCGCGCTGATGGGTCTCCTTGGAGCGCTGACGTTTCTTGCGCGTCTTGATGCAGGTCTAATGATCGCGCTGTACGTCGCTGCGGCCCTATGTACACGGGAGTATCATCAGGCCTTTACACCGCGAAACGTTGCAAGTTTCCTCGCCGCGTGCCTGCCGCTTCCGCTGCTCTACCTATGGTTGAATGTGCATTACTTCGGCACGCTTCTTCCTGTTTCCGGCATGGCAAAGCAGCTTCGCCACAATGTGCGGCCATCGATCCTGCTCCCTGCTTCCTTCAACGGCACAAGCGAACTCCTGCTCAACGTTGCCATCGTGGCGGGGGTTTTCGCGTGGGCCTTGCGAGCCTCTCTCAGGCCCCGCGAAAAGCTGTTTCTCTTCTCTGTGCTGGCCACGCCCTTTCTGTTTTATGGGCTGGAGATGTTTGTGAGTGACTGGCCCGTCTGGAACTGGTACTTCTACGATCTCCGTTTCGCTGCCGCCGGCGCAGCGCTGCTGCTGGCCGTCCTTGTCTCACGGGATGTGCTCGGGTCGGGTTATGCCCGGCTTGATTCGATGCTCGCCGGCAAGCCGTTTGCCCTCACGCTCCTCGGGCTAACGTTGCTGGTCTTATTGAAAACGCACTTCAAAGTGGATGACGTGATGACAAACATTGCAGAGTCAGCGGCTACCCTGGATGGCTTTGAGCAGCACCATCCGGGCAAGTACGCGATGGGTGACCGTGCAGGAATGTTTGCCATCACGGTGCCTTCCTCTGTGTTGCAGACTGAAGGGCTTGCCATGGACCGTACGTATCTGCAGAACATCAGGGCAAGCCATGACCTGCGCGCCGTGCTCTCGCAGTATGGGGTGCAGTATTACATTGCGTTCGTCTTCATCAAAAATGAGAAGATGCAGTTCTCCGGTTCCTGCTTTCATGCGATGGAGCCATCGATTCCCGGACCGGACGCGCTCAGGATGCGTTCTGATTTCTGCCAGGCCCCGGCCTTTCGATTTACCGCGCGTGATGGCGAATACGTGATCTACCAAATCGATGCGATCTAAGCTTGGACAAAACGTCACAGACGAACGCTCTTCTGCTTCCACGCACAGTGCTCCCTCCAGGCTCGCGCTTCCGTACGAGCTTAGCGGCCTCGTGCGTGGGACCTTTCTCGTTGCCCTGGGTGCAGGCCTGCTGACGTATGTGCTGTGGTCGCTGCACTGGCCTATGCTTGTCGATTCGCCGGTCATGCACTATGTCACGTTTCTGATGGACCACGGCTTTCGACCATACTCCGAGATCACCGACAACAACATGCCGGGCGCTTACATGGTGGAGCGCTGCGCGATGTTCTTGTTTGGCAGGGGCGACCTCGGCTGGCGCCTGTATGACTTCTTTCTGTCTGCTGCGTTGATGTTGTCCATGGTCGTAATCGCCCGGCCCTACGATTGGCTCGCGGGAGTCTACGCGGCCGGCATCTTCGCGCTGCGGCACGGCAGTGAAGGACCTTGGTTTGCCGGTGAGCGCGAGCAGGAGATGACCGTTCTGCTCGCAGCCGCCTGTGCGTTCCTGTTTGTCTCTGTGCGGCGTGACCGGCCTGTTCTCGCGGGGGGTTTCGGTTTCCTGGTGGGGATAGCTGCGTCCATCAAGCCGACGCTTGTTCCCTTCGGCCTGTTCAGCCTCGTCATCCTTGCCGTCGCTCTCAAGAGGCATGCTAGACCGTCTCAACGATATCTCTGGTGGGGCGCAGGTGGCCTGCTCGTCGCGTTCGTCGCCGATCTCCTGTTTCTGATCCGCTACGGTGCGTTGCAATCCTTTCTCTTCGTTCTGCGCACCGTAACGCCGGTGTATGTCACGTTGAGCCATCCGGGCAAGCGTGCTTTGATTTTGCATGTCGCTCCCTTCGCGCTGCTGCCGCTGCTGGGACTCGCGCTGCTGGCCGTTTACTACCGACGAAGCTGGGACTGGGAACGATCGGTACTTTTGCTGGCTGCGGTGTGCGGTCTGTTCTCGTACTTCCTGCAGGGAAAGGGCTTCAACCATCACCGGTACTTATTTCTGGCGTTCGCTCTGCTGCTGGCAAGTCTTGAACTTATCCCGCTAACAAAGGCGAGAGGCGGAGTGCAATTCCTAAGTTATTTTGCGCTGCTCTACGCTGCGTTTTACCTGATCCCGCATGACGTGCGCGTTCTGCACAATGTTCCAAACTCAGATCCGCTGACCGATGCCATGGAGGCCGACCTTGGCCGGTTCGGGGCTGACCGCCTGCAAGGCGAGGTGCAATGCTTCGATCTCATCCTTGGCTGCTTGAACTCGCTGTACCATCTGCGGGCGGTCGAAAATACCGGATTTACGGGCGATCTTCTACTCTTTCCAGAGCGGCCCAACGCGGCCTCAACGCACTACCAGGCCATGTTCTGGAAATCGCAGGCGACGCGTCCGGCCGGCATGATCGTCATGACGAACGAAGACTTCGGGCACCAGAACAGCTTTCGGCGGCTTGCACTGTGGCCTGAGTTCGCTGCCTATCTTGCGCAGCACTACACGTTGACGACGGCGCGCAGTTTCCCGTATGAAGGCAAGTTACGCGGTGAAGCACCAGCAGCCGCTGGAACCGCGCCGGCCTACCGCATCTATCTGCGCAACGGGTCGGACCTCAATGACGTGGGAGGCGCGCCGTGAGCCGAGAGACACTCACTCCGGAAGGTTCAGGTGGTGCACGCCGTAGCGTTGCTGATCGGAGCGGAGGCTCGACGATCCCCCTCTGGAAGCGGGATGCGTTCCGATGGGCCGGCCTGCTCACGCTCGTCTGCGGATTGGCTCTGCTGGACAGGAGCTTCGCCTGCTGGCGAAATGATCCACGCAATTTCCCCAACGCAAACGGCGTGTATCCCACGGAGGTCGCTGACACCGTACGCGTTTGCCGGGAAGGTCACGCGACGCTTGAGTGGATGGCGTTCTCAGGCCTTGGTCTGCTGGTGATGTCGGTCGTCCTGTTTGGGAGACGGGACGACCATACACCAGCAATCGACTAAGGGCATCGTGCGTTTGCCTATTCGATCCGTCACCTAGTGCGCGGCTACGGTTTGTTCGGCTACGTCGTGCAGTGAGGCGCCATTGGCGGCGCGGGTGTAGAACATGTGGCCGCCGGGGAACTCATGGATGGAAAGCTGGCCGGCGAGTTTAGCGGGCAGTTGATTTTGCGTCAGCACCGATCCCATGAACGGGCAGGACAGGTCGTTCCAGCCGTGGAGGATGACGACCTTCAGCTTGGGGTCGGCGGCGATGGCCTGGCGAAGATCAGGCACCGCGCCGCGCCGCAGCGCCTCGGAGTTGCGCTCCCATTGCTCGCCTACCTCATACGACAGCGCGAAGTAGCGCGCGTCCGTCTTCCATCCAACGGTGCGCGTGATGAAGTCGACCATGGCCGTTGTGGTGGGCGCGATGATGGACTCAAGGATCGGGTCGTTCGATTGCTGGTCGTAGTCGAATGGGAAGGGGTCGGCGGCCGTCACGTTGGAGTCATAGACCGAGCCGATCTCACCCTGCTCGCGATGCACCTCGCGCAGGTAGGGCCCGATATCGAGACGTCCGCCGGCGTTGCGCACATAGCGCGGGTCGAGGCCGGTCATGGCTGTGACGTGCTGAATCATGGCATCGGTCGCGGCCTTGTCTTCGGGGCCCTTGATGAGCGCGGTCGCGTACTCGCCTTCGGTGTAGGCGATGACGTCCTTCATCGCGGTGTCTGTCAGCTTGCCTTGGGCTTCAAGATGCGCGGCGGTGATTGAGGGCAGCGTGGTCATAAACGTGACGGGGCTGAGATACGCATCGCCGAACTCGGGATTCAGGTAGGGGCTGACGAGAAAGATGCCGTTCACACCGATACCGATCTGCGACTGCAGGTAGTGCGCGATGCGGGGTCCGCGATAGCCGCCATAGCTTTCACCGGCGAGATACTTTTTGGCCAGCAGGCGATCGTTCTTGACCAGCCACTTGTAGATCACCAGCGACAGGTACTCGATGTCCGGTGTGGGGCCGTAGAACAGCTTTTTTGACTCGGCTTCATCGACGAGGGAACGTGAAAATCCTGTGCCGATCGGGTCGATGAACACCATGTCAGTGAAGTCCAGCCATGTGCCTGGGTTGTCGGTCAGCGTTGCTGGATCGCTTGCCGAGTCGCCGGCGTTAGCGAACGCGATGTGCTTTGGCCCGATCGCACCGAGATTCAGGTAGACGGAGCTCGCGCCGGGTCCACCGTTGAACGCAAAGGTGACAGGCCGTGTGCTGGGCTGGCCCTTCGGCGGGTCCACCGTGTACGCCGTGTACATGACCTCGCCGGTGGGCTTGCCATCCTTTGCCTTCAGCGCGATGGTGCCCACGGTGGCGGTGTAGTGAATCGTCTTGCCACTGACGGTGATGCTTTGCGGGACGGACTTGTCGGCGGGCAGCGGATCGGGCAGGGTTTCGGGCTTGACGGGCTGCTTGGGCGTGCCGGCCGGTGCGGCAGGGGCACCCGGCGCCGGCGTGTCATGCGGTTCATCCTTGGTTTGCGCCGAAAGGGACAAGGTAAAGCAAAGCAGAGTCGCAGCAAAGACACGAGGGGAGATCATGCCGTTAGCATAAACGGCCTTACCACTCCCATTGCCTCGCGGCCATGGCGATTTCAGAACTGAAAGTAGAGAAAGGTGCTTGGGTTTTGCAGCTTCACGACGGTGTAGAAAAACAGCAGGCCAAGCACGATGCCCCACCCTGCGGTCGGTCGCCAGAAGGCATGGATGGGACCCACCTCTTCATCATGCCGCGTGACTGCGAGAGCGGGCTTGAACTTAAGCAGGATCTGCTGCGTGTTTGGCAGACCCCAGACAATGCAGTAGCCCGCTGCGAGCAGCGCCCAGCTTGTTCCCGGCGCGTGCTGCGCCGGTGTGTGCGTAACCACGGCGGCGTGGTGCCGGCCAAGCATGCCCGCAAGCATGGCCACAGCAGAGGACACGCTGGCAGCACGGAAGAAGATTTGCCCTGTAAGCACGGCGAGGAAGGTCAGCAGGACACCTGCGACGTGTTGCACTGAGCCGCGTAGCTTACCGGGGGCGTTCTTTACCGGATGCAGGCTGCGGAAGGTGCGGCAGCCCTGATTGGCTGAGAGATAGATCCCATGCAGCAGACCGAAGACAAGGAACTGCAAGCCGGCTCCGTGCCACACGCCGGCGATAAAGAAAGAGAACACGGTAGGGAACGCGATCATGGCGACAAAGCCGGCGGGCGTGGCCATGGCCTTGCGTGAGATCTTTTTGCCCGCTGCCATGCGACGGCGACTGATCCACAGGACCACCGGATTGTAGAGATAGGCGGTGATGTAGCGGGTCAGCGTCATGTGCCAGCGCTGCCAAAAATCGATGATGTTGGTTGCCTTGTAGGGTGAGCTGAAGTTCAGTGGGAAGTCGATGGAAAACATGCGCGCGAGGCCGAGCGCCATGTCGGAGTAGCCGGAGAAATCAAAGTACAACTGCAGCGCATACGAGAGTGCACCGGCCCATGCTGCAGGGGCGAGAAGGGTGCCGGTCGAGGCAAAGGCCGCGTCCGCGCCGGGTGCAAAGTTATCGGCCAGCAGCACCTTTTTCGCGAGCCCCATCGCGAACCACGACATGCCGACTGCGACGTCGTCGGCGCGCAGACGGTAGTCCTTATCGCCCTGGAACTGCGGCATCATCTCCGCGTGATGGAGGATGGGACCGGCGATGAGATGAGGGAAGAACGTGGCGAAGAGCGTGTAGCTTTCAAGATCGCCATGACGCACGCCGCCCTCCTGCAGATCGATGAGGTAGGCGATCTGCGTAAACGTGAAGAACGAGATACCTAGCGGCAGAATGACGTCCTGCCAGCGATGCGCGCGGCCCGTCACGGCGGCGTAGAAGTTGAGCACCGGGAAC
>CAXTFS010000195.1:0-6650 GCA_964243395.1 uncultured Acidobacteriaceae bacterium
CTGCAGCGTGGCCTGTGCCTTCGGCCCCTGGATCGCGAGCTGGGTGTAGTAGTCCGAAACGTCCATAACGTGCACGCCGCCCATGGAGCCGATCACCTGGCGCACCCACTGGATGTCCTTCTCGCGCGTGCCGGCGTTGATGACAATGAGATAGTCGTTGTCGCCCAGCTTGTGCAGGACCACGTCGTCGACAAAGGTGCCATCCGGGTACAGCATCGCCGAGTAGTGCGCCTGGCCCGTCTGCAACTTGCTCGCATCGTTCATCAGCAGCTTCTGCACCGCGGCCAGCGAGTTCGGCCCACGCAGCTGGATGTCGCCCATGTGGCTCCCATCGAACAAACCAACGCCGGTGCGCACCACGGTGTGCTCTTCGATCAGGCCGCGATACTGCACGGGCATGTCCCAGCCGCCAAAGTCGACCATGCGCGCCTTGTGGCCGTGATGGGTAGCGTGCAGCGCAGTGCGGCGGAGCGGAGACATCGGAGAGATCTGTTCGATGACGGCCATAGTGCCCTTAGGATACCGCCGACTGCCCCGTGGTGTAGACAACGGCCCGCCCGCAGGCAATCCCCTGAAAGTGTGTGGAAAGACCGGGAACGGGGGCCGTACACTTCCGCGACTCTCCCCAACCCCGGAGCAGATGATGCGAACCATCGGACGGCATTCCCTCGCCGCGGCCCTTTTGTGCCTCACCCCCATCCTTGCCTCGACGGGAACGTGCCAGAACACGCCCGCCGGCATGAGCAGCAACACCCGCGCCGAGGTGCACGGGATGCTGCGGGACGCCTACGAACACCTGAGCCGGGACTACTACGACCCAACCTTCCACGGGGTCGATCTCGCGGCGAAGTACGCCCTCTACAACGCACAGCTGGACAAGGTGCAGTCGCTGGGCCAGGGCTTTGGCCTGGTGACGAGCTTCTGCAACGAGCTGCGGGATTCGCACGTCTTCTTCGAACCGCCCAGCCGACCCGTGGTCGTGGAATCGGGCTACCTGATGACCGCCATCGGCGACGTCCCGTACATTACCGGACTGCGGCCCGGTTCCGATGCCGCGGCCAAGCTCCACCTGGGCGATACCGTGCTGCAGTTCGACGGTTTTCACCCGACCCGCGCCGGCCTGTTTGGCATGGAGCGCTACTTCCATGTGCTGGCGCCCTCCACGGAAGATCACCTGAAGGTGCAGGGTCCGGGCGGCGGCGAGCCGCAACAGGTGGTCGTCAAGAGCATCGTGCAGCAGAAGAAGCGCCTGCTGGAGGTCACAGATGAGGGGGAAGGTGACTACCAGGAGCTCGTCCGCCAGGGGTTGCGTGACGAGACCAAGAATCGTCAGCGGCTCTACGAGTCCGGTGATCTGCTGGTCTGGAAGATGTCCCGCTTCTTCTTCGGAGTAGACGACCTCAACAAGATTATGGGCAGGGCTGCGAAGCATGGCACGCTGGTCATCGACCTCCGTGACAACGGTGGGGGCTCGGTCGACTCACTGGAGCTGTTGGTTGGGCGCTTGTTCGACCATGACGTAAAGATCGCGGACCTGGTGAGCCGCAAGCCGTCCAAGCCAATGATCGCAAAGCACTGGAGCCACTCCTACGCCGGCAAACTCATCATCCTGACCAACAGCAACTCGGCCTCGGCTTCGGAGCTGCTCGCGCGGGTGGTGCAGTTGGAAAAGCGCGGCACGGTGCTGGGCGACCGGTCGGCGGGCGCTGTGATGGAGTCGCGCAGCACCAGTGACTCACAGGGTGCCGACACCAAGATCTTCTATGGCTTTTCGATCACCGTCGCCAACCTGCTGATGACCGACGGCAAGAGTCTGGAGGGCATCGGCGTGACGCCTGACCAGCCCCTGCTGCCCACGGCCGACGATCTCGCCGCGGGGCGGGATCCGGTGCTCGCCGAGGCATTCGCGCAGGGCGGCGCCAAGCTGGACCCGGCGCAGGCCGGCAAGCTGTTCCCGTATGAGTGGAACGATCTGCTGTAATTTGGCCACGCATCGCTACGCTAGTGGATCCAAGGGGCTTAGCGTGTCATGCGGACCGCGCGACGCTCTTTCAGGCTGGCGCGGACGAAGCTGCTTACCGTGAAGTAGCCGAACAGCGCGGCGAAGAAGGCGAAAATCCAGAACCGGTGGGCCTCTGTGCTGCCCGCCATGGTCCGCGGAGCCGCGCGCAGCCGCCAGGCGCCTTCGGCCATCGCCGCAGCAATCAGGCCAAAGAATAAGCCGGTCACCCGCAGCCAAAGCACGCCCGAAAACAGGGCCAGGGGACGCCAGACGGAGCGTCCCAGGTGGCGCACACCACGCGCTACCTGTGGTGCGGTCCCAGGCGCGCGGCGGGGTGTGTCCGGCGCAGCTGGCCTCCTGGCCTGAGCTTGGAACTCGGGCGTAGGTGGCCGCCGCTGCGTTTCGGCGCGCGGATCCGGCGAGGCCGCCGCCTGCACCACAGCAGAGATCGTTTTAGCGGCATGACGCGTGCCGTAGCCCAGGGCACGGCCGAGGCGAACCTTATCCACAGGCCCAGTGTACGCAAGGCGCTGGCCTGCGGTTAGTCCAGCTTCGCATCCGACGCGACAGCCCGACCCTGCATCCAAGCCTGAAATACGCGGCCGCGAGAGCCGCAATGCAGACCCCCAGGTGAGGATACGAGGCGATGAAGAAGTTGATTTGGGCAGTGGGCGGTTTGTGCGCGGCAGCCGCAGGGTTCCTTGTACTTGGGCGCAAGCGCGATGCCCAACCGGTAGAGGATCTGGCACACCGGCTGGAAGAGGCCTGGGCCGATCATCACACCCGCGTTTGAACTCCCGCGGACGGTGCACCTCCGTGTGCCGTTGTCCCACAAACTCACCATTTGGATTCGGGTAGCGATGGGCGTACCCTTGAGGGTGTCAAGCCCGCCACTGCCGTTTTCGCCGATCTGTTTCCGGTCCCGTGCCGGAGCGCGAGGTGGAAAGACCCACTGCGTGGGGCTGTAACTCGCAATCTGTTCTGCAGCCGGGAGGTGCCGTTGAATCAGCAGGTAAAGAATCTGATCCAGAAACTGGGTGAAGCCATTCACGATTCAGTCAGCGAATCAGACGGGATCGCCGATGTCGTCCGAGAGATTCGTGAGCAGGGTTTCGACGTCCTGCTGATGCTGGAGGCCACCATCGGCCTGAACCAGGTCGAAGCGGAAGACCACGACGCAGCGAAGACCGAGGGGGACGAAGGATCCGAGGAAGCGGTTCACGGTCCTTTTACGCGAACCGACCTCAGCTTTCTGAAGAGCCTACGCATCACCACCGAAGAGCATGATGCCGGTGACGATGCGGGCAGCGAAGCCACCAAACACCCCTAGAAATATTCTCCGTCCACGTGCTAGATTCGGACCGTCGCTTCTTCCTCCATGCGCGTCTGAGGAAAGTGGATTCTGAGGTAGGGGCACGATGAGAGACACGCTGGGTGTATTGCTCGCCGGGGGTGCCGGCGAACGTCTATTTCCACTGACACGCGATCGAGCCAAGCCGGCTGTGCCCTTCGCCGGCCAGTACCGCATCATCGACATCACGCTTTCCAACTGCATCAACAGCGACCTGCGCAAGGTCTACATCCTGACGCAGTACAAGGCGCTGAGCCTGAACCGCCACATCCGCGAGGGCTGGGGCTCGGTGGTCGCGACCGAGTTGGGCGAGTTCATCGAGATCCTGCCGCCCATGCAGCGGGTTTCCAAGAGCTG
Source organism: uncultured Acidobacteriaceae bacterium (assembly GCA_964243395.1). Classification (GTDB taxonomy): domain Bacteria; phylum Acidobacteriota; class Terriglobia; order Terriglobales; family Acidobacteriaceae; genus Granulicella. The sequence goes on from CAXTFS010000195.1 coordinate 3,711, forward strand.
GTACCAGGGCACCGCGGACGCCGTCTTCCAGAACATCTACTCCATCGGCGCGGAAGAACCGCGCTACGTGCTCATCCTCTCCGGCGATCACATCTACAAGATGAACTACGCCCTGATGATGCAGCACCATTGCGAGACCGGCGCCGATGTGACCATCGCGACCCTCCCGATCAAACCCGAGGAGGTCTCTGCCTTTGGCGTGGTGGAGGTCAGCAAGAAGGGGGAGGTCGTCGGCTTCGTCGAAAAGCCGAAGGAAACCCACCTGCGTTCGCCGTTCAATCCGGAGATGGTGGATGCTTCCATGGGCATTTACCTCTTCAACACAGACGTCCTGCTGCCGGAGCTGATGCGCGACGCCGAAGATCCAGATTCCAAGCACGACTTCGGCCACGACATCTTGCCCAAGCTGCTGGGCCGGTATCGTGTGAACGCCTACAACTTTGTGGACGAGAACAAGCAGCAGGCGCTCTACTGGCGCGACGTCGGCACGCTGGATGCCTACTACGAAGCCAACATGGACGTGGCCAGCTTTGTGCCGACGTTCAACCTGTACGACAAGAGTTGGCCGATGCGCACGCGACCCTACCAGTACCCGCCACCGAAGTTCGTCTTCGGCGAGCCCGGGCGTACCGGCATGGCAATCAACTCGATCGTGTCGCCGGGCTGCATCGTCTCCGGCGCGGTGGTGCGAAGCTCTGTGCTGTCGCAGGATGTGCGCGTGAACAGCTATGCGGATGTCGACTCGAGCGTGATCTTCTCGCACGTCAACGTCGGCCGCCACTGCCGCATCCGTCATGCCATCATCGACCGCAATGTGAATATCCCCGACGGCAGTGTGATCGGCTACGACCCGGCGGAGGATCGCAAAAACTACTTCGTTTCGCCGAGCGGCTTGACGGTGGTCACGCGCGACTATTCCGTGTACGAAAACCCGGTGTCACCCGAGTTCCTGGCACAAAACTTCTAGCGCAGATGGGAGCTGCGCTACGGTCGCGGCTCCCGTCCCCGCAGTAGATTTAGCGCTTGCCGTACCGGTACACCACGCCGCCACCCACGGAGACATACTCCCGGGTCTCCGTCCCAAAATGCTCGAAGATGATGTCTGGCGAGATCCGGATGGCGACCTTCGGGGTGTAATTGAAGTCGATGCTGCCGCCCGCTGCACCCCAGGGGCTGGTGCTGTTGTTATAGAGGCCGACGTAGGTCGCAGTCGGCCTGGGGGTCTCACTGGCGGGATAGCCGGTGATCGCGGAATCAAAGGTTCCGTGCGTTGCGCCGACCAGCGCATGGAAGTTCACGCCCGCATAGCGGTTCTTGGGGCCGCGATACTCCAGGCCACCGGAAATGATGTTCTGGTACACCAGCACGCGGTTCAGGCCGAACTGTGCGCCGGTGGGCAGGATTGGGGTGGTGCCCGCCTCCAGCCGGTAGTCGGCGAGGACGCCGAAGTGCGGCACCTGATATTTGCCCAGCCAGTAGGTCGCGCTGACCTCCCCGCCGCCCATGTTGTAGCGCTTGGGCAGGTTCTGGCCAGCCTGGCCGTTCATAAAGCTTAGCCCGCCGAAGAAGTCCCACCGTTCGTCGTAGGTGGCGGTGCGCTGCGGCGTAATCTGCTCGGCGGTGGCGCGGGTCTGGATCGGGGCGGTACCCGGCGCGGCCGTGGTGCCTCGCTGCGCGGGCGTGGTCGCTGGCATGCCGGCCGGGGGCGTCGAGCTCGAGCTCTGGGCTGCGGCGACGGTGGCGACGGCAAAGACACACAGCGAAAGCGCGCAGAGGGGACGGAACCGGCCAGCGGCACGGAGGAACAATCGGCAATTCAGTGGCAACATCTTCCTCGTTGGCAAAGCGCCGGACTTCGAGATTGGCCGGTGCTGCAGAGTGGCGCGCCTTGAGGGCACTCCGACCCGTTTAGGATATACCGGGCCGCTGGCGGCCGGAGAGCAACGCGGCGGATGCGTCCAGCCGAGTTCCGCCCGGACTGCATCGAAATGGGTACGCTGCGGTGCGGACCAGGCACTTCCGGCCGTGCGAGAATGGGTGTTGCTGTCGCAGCCGCTCTGCCGGTTCGCAGCAGGAGAGAGTTGCTATGGGCGAACTATTTACACCGACCCACCTGATCGTGTTGGCGGTCGTCGCGATCTTTCTGTTTGGCGGCAAGAAGCTGCCGGAGCTAGGCAAGGGCCTGGGCGAAGGGTTACGCGGGTTCAAAGACGGCATGAAGGGCGTGACAGATGAACCGACCGCCTCCACCAAGCCCGGCGAAACCGCGCACATCGTCACACCGAAGGTCGAAGAAACCAAGACCCCCCTGGTCTAGCTGCTTCGGCACCGCAAAGCCGCCCATACTCATGAATCGATGGGCGGGTGTTCCTCGCGCCTCCCATTCCCACGTGAAGGACTGTTCGCATGAAGTTGAAGTCGCCATACCTGGTGAACTCCGGGGCCAAGGTCAAGCTGAATCGCGTGACCACGGATAGCACCGGCGGCTACAAGGATAGCGACGCGGCCGACGCGACCCTCGCCAAGCACTTGAAACAGCTGGCCGATCTGCAGGAAGTCTTTTATGCCGCGCAGACCAAGGCCCTGCTGATCGTGCTGCAGGGCATGGATACCGCCGGCAAGGACGGGACCATCCGTCACATCTTCTCCGGGATCAACCCACAGGGTTGTGACGTCGCTTCGTTCAAGGTGCCAACCTCGCTGGAAGCGCGGCATGATTTCCTGTGGCGGTGCGAGTCGCAGGTGCCGCCCCGGGGCATGATCGGCATCTTCAACCGCTCGCACTATGAGGATGTTCTTTCACCGCGCGTACACGGCAAGCTTTCGGGCAAAGGCGCGCGTCAACATCTTGAGGACATCAACGCGTGGGAGAAGATCCTCACGCAGAATAACGTCGTTATCCTGAAGTTTTTCCTGCACATCTCGCATGCCGAGCAGACC
>CAXTFS010000196.1:0-6644 GCA_964243395.1 uncultured Acidobacteriaceae bacterium
TGGCGCCGGGGGGGGTGTCGGGCCAATGGTGGCGGCGGGCGCGGGCGGGCCTCGCGCCGCTGCCCTGGATGAGGAAACGGGGGGCTGAACGAGCCCTTGGCGCAGCGGCATCAGTGGTCATCTCTACGCGCGCGAGCATCTCACTATTCTTGATGCTGCGCGAAAAATCGATAAATCTCATGGAGATGGGATGACGAAGGAAACGAAATGCTCTTCCTTAGCGGTAAGGATGGGTCGCCCAACTACGGATCTGCGACAGGTACTGAAACGAAACTTCTGGGGCTTACACGACTGCCATGTCTATTACGGAAGGGCCGAACACCGTCGCATTCTCCACCAATAGTAGCGGTTCCTCCGTCGCTTTCCTCTGCACTGGTATCGCTGAACGCAAGTAACTGTTTCGCTGTCTTAGAATGAGAGCCGAAGCGATCCTGCTTAAGACCTGATGCTGGTCTTGTCCTGTCTTCTGCGCTCAACAACCCAAGTAAGCAACAAGCCCGACAAACAAAAGGAAGAGCCCCAACATGCCGAATTATTTGATGTATCAAGACAACGTTGAAACGATTGAGCCAGATGAGGCTGAGACGAAGCAAAAGATTGTGGATGTTATGACAGAGGGAATGGAGTTGGCCCGTCAGAAGTACGGCCGCTCGGTACGCATCTCTCACGCCAAAGCACATGGTCTTTTAAAGGGGGAGCTGATTGTGGAGGACGGTCTACCCTCGGAACTGGCACAAGGAATGTTTGCTCAGCCAGGTAAGTACGAGGTTCTGGTACGAATGGCGCAGCAGCCGGGCGAACTGCTGGATGATTCGAAGCTTTCAACGGATCGCGGCTTGTCGGTTAAGGTGCTGGGTGTGAATGGCCCAAAGCTTGAAGGACATACGGCAGCCACGCAGGATTGGGTCTTCGATGTCGGCAAGCAGTTCCTGGCAGGTGGCATGAAGGAGTTCCTGCAGGCGTTCAAGCCGAATGCCGAGATTGCTCCCAAGCTCTCAGACAGTGTAAAGGGTGCTGTCTCGACGGCGGCTCGCGCCGCTAATACGATCCTCAATGCGGTGGGAGTGAACTCTGAAAAACTGGGTTTTTACGGCCACCCTGTCGTTCACCCAGCTACCGAGGAGTATTTCTCGCAGACTGCCTTTCGCTACGGCGACTACGTGGCAAAGCTTGGATTTTTCCCTACAGCCTCGGCTCTGAAGGCACTCAAAGATCAGCCATTTGATCCTGAAACTCCCGACGCGCTTAGGGACGCCATGAATGGATACTTCAAGACAAATCCTGCCGAGTTCGAACTCCGGGTTCAACTCAACACGGGCTTGGAAGACATGCCTATCGAGAATGCACAGGCGGAGTGGGCTGAAACTTTGTCCCAATACCAAACGGTAGCCCGCTTGGTCATTCCTGCCCAGATAGCTTGGGACCCTGCCAAGGATGACTACTTTGAAGATCTGTCTTTCTCTCCGGCGCACGCTCTCGTTGCTCACCGTCCCCTTGGAGGCATAAATAGAGCCCGGCTGCTTGCGTACAAGGTCCTCGCAGCTCGGCGGCTTGCTGATAATGGGAAGACCGTCCGGATGCCAGCGACTCTGGCGGATGTTCCGGCGTAGTAGTGCGTTGCCGGCCAAATTGAAGCGGAGCACAGCCTATCGCTGTGCTCCACTTCTTCACGAGGCCGGTGTCGGAGTCAGTCGGAGAACACAGATGGCAAACCAGCTTGGCCGGCGCTGCAGAATGGTAGAAGATACCGAGGATGGTTCCACTTGCTCGTTCCTTTTGCCTGCTTCGAACGGGCAGCGAGCCGTGGTGGCGGACTATGATCTCGTAACTGACCCAAAGTCCCATCCTTGCCTCCGATGCCCTTTGGGTAGCGAATGGTTCGAAGATTCGCTTCTGAGTGGCCGCATTTCGTCCCAGCCCGGGAAACTGCTGCCCAGCCTGAACGACAAGGCTTCTTCCCTCATGATCAAGAGCCAGTTTAAAGAAGGTGCAGAGAACACATCCGACGGCTCAGAAGCCAACAGTTTGTGGCAAGCCGGTTTGGACGGCAAAGTTCGAGGCGACCACGCTTCGATACGCCGCAGCATCTTCACGACGGCCGAACTTCACCCTGCAATCACCTGGGGGCTTGCCGCCGTTGTCGCTGCAGGTGTTGCCTTGGCCTTTGCACGTAAGGATCGATCCTAGCCCGGCCCAATTCAGCGTGGTTCGTGTTCGGAGAAGAGGAAAGGCCGCGATAAAGTGTCGCGGCCTTTCCATTCGAGTATTCAAATCAGCTTGTCCAGGGTGATGGGCAGATCCCTTACGCGCTTGCCGGTGGCGTTGTATATCGCGTTCCCGATGGCTGCAGCCACCCCGACAAGACCTATCTCACCGAGCCCTTTGGCACCGATAGGGTTCACGATGTCGTCCTCTTCTTTGACGAAGATTACCTGAATGTCGTGAACGTCGGCGTTTACCGGCACATGATATTCCGCAAAGTTGTGGTTCATGATGCGGCCGAGTTGATGATCGGTTTCGCTCTGTTCCTGCAATGCCATGCCGATGCCCCACACGATGCCGCCCATGATCTGGTTGCGGGCTGCTTCGTGGTTGATGATGCGGCCACCGGCAATCGCACTGACGACGCGACAGACTGAAACCGTGCCGAAGTCTTCATCGACTTCAACCTCCGCGAAGACCGCGGAGTGCGTGTAACTTTTGTAGCCGAACTGTTTCAGTAGATCAGGGCCAGTCTTGGTCTTCTCGGCGATCGGTTTGCCGTCGCCTCCCGCAAGGGCAGCCTGCAGGCTGACGAACTTCGAGGGATCGCTGCGCAGGGAGATTCGCTCGTTGGCGAACTCCACGTCCTTGAACGATGCATGCTTCAGTGGGGAATCGTGAAGATCGGCCGCGAGTTTGAAGACCTTTTTCGCAACAGCCTGGCATGATTCCATCACCGCAGTCCCTACCGAGGCGATGGTCCACGAGCCGCCCTCCATCGGTGCCGCGGGAAGTTCAGAGTCGCCGAGTTGCACGATGATGCGGTCGAGTGGCAGGCCGAGCGCCTCTCCGGCCAGGATCGCCATTGCCGTGTAGGTGCCGGTGCCGATGTCAGCGGTGCCACTGGCGATCGTCAGGGTTCCGTCGGGTGCAAGCGATGCCTTGGCGGCGGCGGGCATCTGGGGAGCCTCCCAGACGCCGCCTGCCATGCCGCGTCCTACTAGCGCCGTTCCTCGCCGTTCCGTGCGCGGGGTAGCCTTGCGCTCGCTCCAACCGAACGCTTCGGAAGCCTGTCGATAGCATGCCTTGAGCTCCTTGCTGGAATATTTCTTGTCGTGATTCTGATCTTTTTCGGCGTAGTTCCTGAGGCGCAGTTCGATGGGATCGACGCCGATGGCGACGGCAAGCTCATCCATTGCAGTCTCAATCGCCCACACTCCCTGCGCGGCACCGGGGGCACGCATGTCGCCGGGCGTTGAGGTATCCATCGCGACGGTTTTCTCTTCGAGGGTCGTGTTGTCGCACTGGTAGCTGAGGCCAGCCCAGTTGGCGATGACTTCGAAGTAGTTTTCATAGCGCGAGGTCGCCTGCATGGACTCGTTATGGACAGCCTGCAATTGTCCCTCTGTTGAAGCGCCAAGCCGAATTTGCTGCAGCGTCTCCGGTCGGTGGCCAAGCGTGAACATCTGGTCTCGAGTCAGCGTCAGGCGCACGGAGCGTTTGAGGGCCTTGGCCGCAAGGGTAGCCAGAAAGAGCTGATATTGCGGACGCAGCGCCGAGCCAAAGGCACCGCCGACGAACGGCGACTCTACCCGGACCTCGTCCTTGGAATAGCCGAAAATGTTAGCGACGTAGGTTTGGCTGTTGGTGACACTCTGGGTCTTGTCGTAGATCGTCAACGTGTCGTCCGGGTTGTAGACGACGGTCGTGGCGAAGAGCTCCATCGGGGTATGTGTCTCGGTAGGGGAGTAGTAATCCTTGTCGATCTTCACGGCAGAGTCGGCGTAGGCCTGCGCAGAGTTGCCCCGCGGCTTGGGGGGAGGCTCGATGCCACCCCGGTTGGATTTCTCTACCTTGTTCGCTTCCTGGACTGCCATGGACATCTTCGTCTGGTGGGTCAGCGCCTTGTAATCCACCTTGATCAGCCGCGCCATGTACCGCGCCGCTTCAAAGGTTTCTGCAACGGCAAGCGCGATGGGCTGGCCGCTGAAGTGGATCTCGGCGTCATACAACGGCCGCAGGGGCTTGCCGTCGGTGGGCGCGTCTTCGTCAAGGTAGGACTTGTTGGACCACGCGACGTGCGGGCGGTTCTTGTGGGTAAAGACCTCGATCGCTCCGGCCACCTTCATGGCTGCCTTGGTGTCGATGGAGACGATTTCACCGTGTGCGATTGCGCCCGATACCACTACAGCGTAGGCCATCTCGGGCGCGAAGAACTCGCCTGCGTACTTTGCCGCTCCGGAGACCTTCGCAGGCCCGTCAATGCGGTTTACGTCCGAACCAATCAAGTGCGTGTTCATGCGTTGTCTCCTTCGTGGGCTGCCTGTTCGAGGGCGCGCACGATCGTCACGGGTGCAAGTTTCAGTTTGAAATCGTTCTCTCCAAAACCCTGTGCGCCGGCGAGCAGAGCGATTTGGAAGGCGTGCCAGGTGTCGCGATTTGCAGGCTTGCCGACGAGCAGGTCCTGCTCCAACTGCGCGTTCCGCCAGGGCTTGTGTGCGACTCCGCCCAGAGCGACGCCTGCCTGCGTAATGAAACCGTCTTCCATCACGAGACCCGCTGCGACGGAGATGAGCGCGAACGCGTAGGACTGGCGGTCGCGTACCTTGACATAGGCTGAGCGCGCCGCGAAGCCCGTGGCAGGAAGATCGACGGACGTGATGATCTCACCCGATGCAAGCGTGCTGTCGATCTCCGGACGGTCGCCCGGCAGGCGATGGAAGTCTGCGAAAGGGATACTTCTGGCGCCAGCGGGGCCTGTGACCTGGACCACAGCACCAAGGGCGGCCATGGCAACACACATGTCGGACGGATGGGTTGCGATACATTGCACGCTGGTCCCGAGGATGGCAAGGCTCCGGTTGATCCCTTCTTTTGCGGGACATCCAGTGCCGGGCTCGCGCTTGTTGCAGGGTACCGCTGTGTCGTAGAAGTAGACGCAGCGAGTACGCTGCAGCAGGTTACCGCCGGTGGTCGCCTTGTTGCGAAGCTGCGCGCTCGCTCCGGCCAGAATGGCACGGGAGAGCAGGGGATAGCGCGTGGAGACTGAAGGATGATAGGCCAGGTCGCTGTTGGTGACAAGTGCGCCGACGCGTAGGCCGCCATCTGGCAGATCGGTGATCTCACGTAATGCCAAATGGTTCAGATCGACGAGTGCCGTGGGCCTTTCCACGTCGTACTTCATCAGGTCGATGAGGTTGGTGCCGCCCCCGATGAACTTTGCTGCGGCGTGGCCCGCGACATATTGAGCAGCCTGATCCAGGTTGTCTGCGCGAATGTATTCGAAGTTGTTCATCGTGCACCTTCCGCGCTTACACCCGCTCTGTCCATCACATGCTTTACGGCCGCAACGATATTCGGGTACGCACCACAACGGCAGAGATTCCCGCTCAACTGCTCCCGAATGTCGGCTTCGGTCTTCGCGTGTCCTTCGTTCAGCATGCCGACCGCGGAGCAGATCTGCCCCGGAGTACAGTACCCGCACTGATAGCCGTCATGGTCTACAAACGACTGCTGCATGGGCGATAGATTGCCTTCGCTGCCGAGCCCTTCGATCGTGGTGATCTCTGCGCCATCGTGCATGACCGCGAGGCAGAGGCAACTATTCACCCGGACTCCGTCGAGCAACACCGTGCAGGCGCCGCACTGGCCGTGGTCGCAGCCTTTCTTGCTTCCGGTCAGATGAAGTTGCTCGCGCAGTAAGTCGAGCAGGGAAGTCCAGGGTTCAACCGATAAGGTATGAAGTTGCTGGTTGATGATCAAGCTGGTTTGAACAGCAAACGAATCCTGAGTCATTGCTTCTCGTTCAGACATGCGTCCCTCGTGTGTGATGTTCAGTGAATACGTTGGGGGTGTAGGCCCCGCAGGCTGTGCGCTCCCGCGTTTATCCCAGCAGGGGAGGGACTTCCTTGGAAATCGTAACCTCAATCAACGTGGGCCGGGGTGAATTCTGTGCCGTGATGTAAGCGTCGCGAACCTCCGCGGCAGTGGATACTCGATGAGCGTCCACCCCATACCCTCGCGCAAGCGCAACGAAGTCGAACCCTGGAAGGTCCAGCCCAGGAACATTGGGCGTCTTCTCTTCCTCCGCGAAAGACTTGAGAATAGCGTATTGCTCGTTGCGCAGCACGAAAATCGTCACCGGCAGCTGCTGCTGCGCCGCGGTCCACAGCGCCTGAATCGTGTAGTGAATCGACCCATCCCCGATCAGTGCTGTCACCGGCCGCGCGGAGCCTTTCTCTCGTTCGCCGGCATCTTTCTGCGCGAGCGCGATGCCGACCGCGGCTGGAAGCCCGAAACCGAGAATTCCGCTCGCAAAGGTAAAGTAGCTGTTCGGCTCGTTCATCTTCCAGGCTTCCGCGAGAGCCCTCATGTTCGACGGAGATTCTCCGACGACGATTCCATGATCGGGTGCGATCGATTCGAGCAGCGCGAATAACTGT
>CAXTFS010000197.1:0-6623 GCA_964243395.1 uncultured Acidobacteriaceae bacterium
ACCCAGTCGATCAGCATGTGGATGAGGGGCACGATGAAGCCGGTCTCTACGTTCACCACGGGCGTTTGCACCCGCGCGTCGCTTTTGGCGGCGATGCGGCCGGCGCCGGTGGCCGTGCGTGCCGCGGAAGATCCACTCTGCCCCAGATTGCCGCCCATAAACGTGGCGTCGGCGCCGCTGGTGGCCTGGCCGCTCTGCTGGCTGTACTGGATCATCTGCCACGCTTCACCGGGTACCTGGGGCATCTCAGCCACGGCCCACGCCTTGCGCACGTCGTCTCCCACCGGGTTTACCCCGATGAAGCCGCCCGCGCGAATCTGGCGATCGCCGGTGGGTGCGTTGCCGCCTCCCAAGGCGTACAGGATGGCCGGGTTCATCTGGTAGGCAAGCAGGTTTAGGGCGTGGTTCAAAACGCCCTGCTCCACCCTCTGGTCGCCGCCCACCAGCCGTCCCAGCCCCATGCCATAGCCGGCGTTGTCGATGTTTCGCCAATTAAAAGTGAAGTGAGCGGAGCGTCCCTGGCCGTGCTCGCGGTTCTGGATCACCACCCATGCGTTGTCGATCTTCAGGATGACGTGCGAGCGGTCCTGGTCCGTGCGGGTGAGCATTAAGATGGGCTGGGCCAGCGGGTCAATCGTGGTCGATCGGCTCCGATCGGCCGCGTGGAGCACGGGGCTCCCCGACTGGCTCATGCCGGTTTCAACGGCCGCGCCCTGCTCGGCGTCGCGGTTGCCGCGGGTCTCCAGCCAGGTCTTGAGCTCGTCAAGATCCGGAACGTCGTACCAGTCCTCCTTCGCCATGTTCTGCAGGTCACGCCAGGTCACATAGTCGATGTCGATGGCATAGCCGGCGTACTCAGGGGCGTTGGGCGTGCGCCAGGCTGGATCGAAAACCGTGCTCCCCAGCTGCCGGTACTCGACCCACGGATAGCTTTCCGTCACTTTTTTGGGCACCAGGTTGTGTTTGTCGCTGGCCTCGGTGTGCACGGTTTCCGTGCCGCCCGTGGCCGTGCCTACCTGCTCGGGGTTGGTCTCCTGCTTGCGCTCCAACACGGTGCGCTTGCGCGTGCTCCAGCCGGCCTTCATGATGCCGGTGCCCTGCAGCACCTGGCTCTGGATGCCCAGCCCTGCCCAGTAGGTGAGCTTCATGCGATCGCACAGCACCGAAAGAAGCTCGGTCCATGCCTTCAGCATCTCTTCCGTGGTCCCGGCTCGGTTGCGTAGAAAGAAGGGCGGGTTTTGCGCGAACATGCCGCTCTTAACGGCATCGGCCATGGTGTTGGCGTCGTTGTTCACGCTGAATCGGGAGACGCGGGCCTTGGTCGGGTCGCGCGGGTCCTGGATCACTGGGGACTGATACAGGATGTCGTTGTCGCGCCACTGGCCGTACCACTCGTGCTCGTCAACAAACTGGACGGCGCGGTTATAGTCGCCCACCACCAGCGAGACCACGTTCTGGTCGTTGAGCTCCGGGGCGGTCTTATCCTCGTGGTCCTTGGGGATGTAGGTGCCGGTGGCGTTCAGCTGCGGCCAGGGCGTGAAAGTTTCGAATTTCTTAGCCATCGAGGCCTCCCAGCAGGGGCGACAGACCGTAGCTATTCTGCGTGCCCTGCCGCCGTCTCATCTCTTCCACAATCGAGTGATCCACCACGTCTGCGCCGCCGTGGGCGTACAGCGTGTCCCATGCGGCCTGGCCTTCGCGCTGCTGGCGAGCGGCCCGCTGCGCGTCCGTGGCCATGCTGCGGAGAACGCTCACCGGGATGCGCAGTGCGAGCCGGCTAATCACGTCCGGAAAACCGTTCTCTTCAGTCACTCCAAAGTTTGCGAAGTGGTTGCGAAGCTCGTCCTTTTGCCCTGCGATTCCGTCTGAAATCCAAAGGCGGCCGGCTCGCATCATCGGCTCCAGCTGCTCGCAGCGCCCTTTGCGCTTGGTGTCGTCGGACTCAAAATCCGGCTGGTCGATGCGGAGGCTCACGTTCCGCTTGGCCGCCTCGTTGTGAAAGTGGGGGATGAGGTATTCGCTCCCTGGTGTCTTCTCGATCGTGATTTCCCCGGTTTGGTGCCGTTTCGAGGCATCTACGACCCGCTTGGCGAGCTCGCTGGGGGTGTACACACCGCGCCAGGCGTCGACCACATACATGCGCCCATTGAGGTCGCGCATGGCCACACCCACGGCGTAGCGGCCCATGAAACCCTTCTTGTCGCAGGGCAGGCGCCAGCAAATCCGGGTCGTGCCCAGCTGCGGAATCCGCATGGCGTCCACCTGTGCCTGCGCGTACAGGGTTTCATTGAAAACCTGCACGCCGCCGCCCGCGGGATCGTTCATCTGCTGGCACATGAACGTCGCGTATTCCTTGAACTTTTCCTTCAGAAATCCGTAGCTCAGCAGGCCAGGCCAAAGCAGCTGCACTTCATGCTCGGCCGGGAACTCGCCCTCCACTAGCCGCTCGCCACTCTTCACAAGTAGAGAACCGCGAATAAGGGTCTTCCATAGCGACGGGTCCATATTGCGCAGCGTGCGGCCGTACATATCGAAGGGGTGGTACCGCGTGCCGCGGATGTGAACATAGCCACCATGGCGGAGCGTATTCAGGTTGGTCTGATAGGAGTTCCACACGCGATCGCGGCTCTGGTCGCTTGCGTCGATGCCGCTGTTTTCGGTGTCGGCGGTGTCGTCGGGGTTGAGGACCCACGGGTGGTATCCGGACTGGCTGGAGCCAATGGAAGTGCTGTACAGGGTGGGTTCGACGCTGGCGACGGTGCGGCATGGGGCGACGTAGTTGCCGCGCAGCTTCTCGACGACGAACTCAGGGAAGATGCGCTGGAAGGTGGTCGCGGGCTTGGTCTTCGGTTTCAGAAAGGTGCCGGCGACACGCTTGGTCAAAAGCTTCGCGAGTGCCTGGGTGGCGGTCTCGTTGGCAATAGTGACGTCTGGGCACGTGATGATCCACTGGATCTGGTCGACGATGCCGGCCGACGTTTTGTAGGTGTGGCGCGGGTCAAGGTGCATCCGGTTCTTGATCGGGTCCTGGTCCTCGATCGCCACACCCGGCCGCTTGTGAACGTAAAGGTCCTTCACCGGCCCGTGAAGATCCGGCCGAAAGTCATAGAAGCCAACAAAGGGCGCAAGGAAAAACAGGTCCGTCTGGCAGCGATGCCGCAGCTCGTCCCTGTATTCCTTGTCGCTCTCCAGCCGCTCTATGTCGATCAGCAGATGCGGGTGCATTTACTGGCCTGCCGGGGCTCCGGGGTCGGCTGCTGGTGCTGGCGCGGCGGCCGCGGCGCCTGGATCGGCCCCAGCTGCTGGATCGGCACCGCCGCCGCCGCCCAACGCCTGGGCCACGTGATCGCCGGCATCGTCTGCGTTGGCGCTCGAAAACTCGTCGTCAGACTGGCCGCTCATATCGGGGCCGCCCTCGGGCGCGTGGTAGACGTGGCGGTGGTTCACCGTGCCATCCTTCAGCTTGCGGCTGATGATGTGGTGAAGCTTTTTACGAGGCTTGCGCGGCTTCTTACCGCCCTCGTCGCCCTTTTTCTCTTCCTTCGGTGCGCCTTCCAGCGCCTCAGTTCCCGTGGCCATGATGGGAAGAGTGGCACCGCTTACATGGGGGCATCAATGCTGCTTTTGGGCAAACGCCGTAGCACCATCCGGTTGACGATGGCTTGCGTACCGTCTGCGAACTCGATCTGGGACAGGTGCTGGGCGATGCGGTGATTCACTATCACCGCGCATTTTTGGCCGACTCGGTTCTGCCCGCCGATCTGGCGCGGGGCCCGCATCGCATAGGCGTACTGCAGTGCTTCTTCTTTCGTTGCCATGAAACCCGTCCGGTTCCTTTTATTGCAGCTGCTCGTGGTGGTGCGCCCTACCTCAAAGGCGGTAGGGACTGAAAGAATGTGGAACGCGGATGTCTAGGGCCTCCTTGCTGAACCGCAGAGCGTCGGTCCCGTCATTACGCAACAGAGCATCCAGTGTGAAGTTGAGCCTCATGGCAAGCTCCTGTGTCGTCTGATGGATCAGGATGTTGCTTTGGGCTTCTGCCAGTATGGTTTCCAGCGTGATGACTGGGCCTGGCTCGACCTCGATGAACGACCGCAGCGCCCGTAGATCAAGCGGCGGTATCTCGACGATCCTTCGCTGTGAGAGCCAGCCGCCGATCGGCGGGAGGAAGTGCGTCACCGTGGGCGCGACGATCGCGGCGCCGGCCGCGCCTCCAAACATCCGGAGAAACCCTCGGCGGCTAGTTGTCGACCTGGTTAGAAGTTTGTCCATCGGCGGCCTCCTTTTCTGTCCAGAACTCTCGCAGGATGGTGATGCAGCGGTCTAGCTTTTCGTGCGGGCGGTTCGGTTTTGGGAACCTCTTCCATCCCAAGGCCAGCGGCGAGTACTCGAAACTGAAATCCTGGGTGCGAGCCTCCTTCGCGGCGGCCTTGAACGTCTCGATCGTGATGCCGCGATCGCAGAGCACGCGCCATGTGGCGGGGTGCGCGAGCTCGGGGTTCTCTACCTCCCACCGCCAGAAGCGATTGAACGCCTGGCGCTGAGTGAGCGTGGCCGGCTTATGACAGAAGCGGCATTGCTTGTCGTCCTTGAACTTGCGCCGCAGGCGGTTCAATACCTCGCGGCACTCAGGGGAGCACACCACGGCTTTGCGCTTGGCCTCTTCCTCGGGCACGTCACTGGTACAGACCGTGCACCTGATGTGAACGCCGATCAGGTCTGCGTTCATCACCAGCTTGTGCGTGGGATCTAGGTCCGGTTTGCTTTTGCGGACGGCTTTTTCTTCTTCGGCCGGCATGGGTCTCTCCTGGTGAATCGAATGGCTGTGAGCTCTAGGCGTGGGTTGGGGTCGTCGTCTTCTGGCTCCAGATGCCACACCCGCACGCGGCTGTCGTTATGGATCACGCCGGCGTGCTGCAGGCTGTCCGCGATGCACTTCCAATAGTTGTCGCCATCGGCAAGGTTCTGGGGGCTGGCTGGGCCTCGGTAGATGTACGCGTACAGGCCATAACGGACGGTCGCATACTCCTCTGGATCGGCCGGAATGATGCTCTTCCCCCGCGCGATCGCGCACGTGAGTTCGCGAAAGGTGATGGCCTCGTCGGTCAGTTTCCAGCCCCGTTTCCAGCCGTTTTTGGTGTAAACCCTCGTCGGTTCCTTGTAGTGGTTGACCGTGGGCGGGACCATGTCGACGGTTAACGCCACGTATGCCTCCACATCGCTATCCAACAGGGGGTGCATTTACTTTAAGCTTACACAGTGTTATCTATCCTTGGCAGTAACCATTTGGGAGCTCTTGTTATGGCAACAAAGAAAACCACTTCGACTAAATCAGCCAGCGTCCGTGTCTCGCAGCAGCGCCCAAAGGTTGCGCCCAAAAAGATGGCCGGCATCCGCATGACTGAAGCAGACCTGGCCATCGTGGATGAGGCTGCAGGCCGGGTGAACCGCACCCGATCAAAGTTTGTGGTGATCCACGCTCTCGAAGCAGCCCGCCGCGTTCTTGGCACAGCTGCCAGCTAACCGATCACCTACCCCGGGGCCATGAGCTCCGGGCTTGTTTTTGGGCCAAAGAACCGGACGGCACGACCCTGTATCCCTACTGATTCCTCGCTGCAAAAGTTCGCCCTTGGAGGGCGCGGGAAACCCGTGCGTCTTCACTGAATCTTTCGTTTTTCCTGAAGTAATCGAGGTAACCGCACGATGTCACACCGCGCAACTGCATGGGCCATGACCCACCGACTCCCGCCCCTTGAGAAGCTCACCCTCCTGACGCTGGCCGATCGCCACAACAACGACACGGGGCGGTGCGATCCGTCGATGGGCCGCATTGCAGATGACTGCGGTTTTCACCGCGACACGGCCAAACGCATGGTGCACAAGCTCTGCGAACGCAGCCTGGTGCGTGTCCAGCATCGAGCGACGGACGCCGGGATCAGTTTTTCGAACTACTACCACCTGAACTTTTCGATTACCGGCACGCTCGGTACCCAACTGGATGCTCCCGCAGAGAGTTTTGGGGTGGGTGCTGACAGCACCGGGGGTAGGGGCACACAGCACCGGGGGGTAGGTGCTGACAGCACCGGGGGTAGGGGCACACAGCACCTGGGGTGGGTGCACACAGCACCGGGGGTAGGTGCACACAGCACCCCAAACCAGGAACTTAACCAGGAAAAGAACCAGGAAGAGAACCGGGGAGGGCGCGTTCTCCTTCCGTTCGCCTCACCGGAAGACAGCGACTCGCGGAGCTCGCGCCCACCCCTGCGGAGCGTTTCAGTGACCGCTACTACCCGGAAGGCGGCAAAGCGTAATTCGACGCCGTTACTACCCTCGTTAGGCTCAGGAAACGGCACTACCACTTTGATGGGACACGAGCGTTTTACCCCCTCGAAGGAGGTTCTTCTGAAGTGGTATGCGGAGCGGAACGGGGTCCCAGTCGATCAGGTTCCCTGGGGTCCGCGGGAAGACAAGGAACTCATCATGACCCTGAAGCGAGAGCCGCGCATGACGATCGAGGATCTGTCGTCCCGGCTGGTGAATCGGTACGCCGCAGTGACCAGCTGCCTGTCAAGCAAACAGCGTGGCAGTATTGGAGCCAAAGACAGCTTGACCCAAGTAATGAA
>CAXTFS010000198.1:0-6580 GCA_964243395.1 uncultured Acidobacteriaceae bacterium
ATCTGCACGTTGCGCCACGTGTATGGCGTCGCCCTGGGGGTCTGCCCCAGGGCAGCGGTAGCGCCGAGCAGCGTCATGCTCCACAGGGTCGCCAGGGCGGCGTTCACCTTTATCTTCTGCATTGCTTCTCCTGCTTCTGCATTGCTTCTTTTGCTTCTGGATTGCTTCTTCTGCTTCTGGATTGCTTCTTCTGCTTCGCGTGCTGGGATCCGGGATGCTTGCGTGCCTCCGTAGAACACACCAACCGGACTGGTTCATGCAAGGGAACCGCCAGCTTTGCAGGGACACCACACGGCACACGCTCCACGATGCCGGATCGCACCCGGGGCAGGTAGTCTTGGCGCTGAGACCTCCTCACGGGAAGGGACCACCGATGAACGCCGCAGACAAACGACTGAACGAGATGAACCGGCTGGGCGACATGGGCCACTTCCCCGCCCTCGTCAACGCCGGCGCAACAGCCAACGTGCTGATCACGCTCGGTGTGACGTGGTGGATCGAGCCGCGCTTCCCGCAGCCCTGGGCGCCGGTGGCGTGGGTGGCGGCGGTGCTCGCCTGCAACCTGTTGCCTGTTCTTCTGCTGCGCCTGAGCATGGGCCCGGCGACGGGCTATCCAACCCTGCGGGAGATGAACTTCGTTCACGACCAGCACAAGTTCGCCGACTGGGTGTACGTGGCGGCCTCGGCCAACATGGCATTTTGGGTGCTCACCGGCTGGGCGGTGTTTTCGGTCTGGGGTAACGCTGCCGCGCTTGCGGCCATGCTGGCCATCGCGCTCGTTGTGACCTTTTCGCCGGTGTTGCTGCGCTTTCGGTCCGCCCGGCCTGATGCGCTTCGAGGTTGATCGGCGGGGCTGAATCGCCCGGCTGTGGTGATAATCTAACCTGTAGCGCCTGAGGCCCCGGGAGTCGGGGTCCAAGCTGCAGCGTGACAGGAACATCGATGTCGTGAGCCGGGCTTTCGCAGCCCCCTGGATCACACCGGGCAAGGACATGGCAAGCGAAACCACTCTGCGGCGGGAGAGCTAGCGAAAGGATTCACCCATGCCTAAGGAAGGCGTTCACCCCGTTTACGACACCACCACCGTACGCTGCGCGTGCGGCAACAACTTCCAGACCCGTTCGACCCACAAGGGCGACATTGTTCTGGAAATCTGCTCGGCCTGCCACCCGTTCTTTACGGGCAAGCAGAAGCTGGTCGACACCGCTGGCCGTATCGAGCGCTTCCGTCGCAAGTTCGCCGCGACAGATGCCAAGAAGGCCGAAGCAGCCGCTGGCAACAAGTAAACGGTCAAATTGAAGTGCAGAAAGGCCTCCCATCTGGGAGGCCTTTCTGCGTGGCGCTGTTCTACTATCGCCGTGGTTGCTAGTACGGCCGGTAGTACCCGGGGTGATAAACCGGCCCATACGGTCCGTACGGCATGATGGCCGGCGGCGGCGGCGGGGGATAGCCCGCTTGCACAACCACCGTTTGCGGCGGCGGCATGTAGACCGGCTGCGGGGCCTGCACGATCACAACCGAAGGCTGCGGAGCGTAGGCGTACGACTGCGGCTGGTACACCGGTTGCGGCGGCGGTGCGTAACTCTGCTGTGGCGCGTAGCTCTGCTGTGGCGGGTAGTAGGGCTGGCGCTGTTGCGGTGCGTACTGCTGATACGTGGGCTCGTCGGGGGTCTGGCGTGAGATCAGCGCCGGGTTGCGAACGGCGTTTTCCTGCGGTGTGGGGATGCCGAAATCGTCAAGCACCTTGAGCGTCAGGCGGCTTTCCGCCTTCAGCACGGGGCGCGGTCCGCGACGCGGCAGGTTGATCAGATCCAGCGGCCAAAGTACGGGGATCAGCCACTCGACCGTGTCCTTCACCGGATGGCCAGTGCCGTGGATGCGCCCTTCCTTGTCGACGGGGTACTTGGGGGTCGCAACCACGCGCGCATCGATCGGAACAACCGTGTCCGGCTGCACCACCAGGCGATCAAACTTCAGCTCCATCCAGCCCTTGCCGACAAAGTGGCCCGGATCCTTGTACTCCTCAAAGTGCCCGACCAGGTAGCTGCCGTAAGGAAAGCTGGAGCGGCCGTACGCTTCAACGTGGCTCAGCGTGCAAAGAACGGGATCGCCGATGTTCTCGGTCTTGGACGAGATCTTCGGTTCAGCGACGGTGCATTGAATAACGGAGCCCGCCGGCACAAGCTGATCGGCGAAGCCCGACAGCGGTGCGGCAAGCAGCAGGAGGGATAGAAAAAGTTTGCCCTTCAAGGGGAGTCTCCCGGTAGGTAGGCTCGGTGGAGCCGGTGGCTGCTGCACTTGCATCGTCGCGACACCCGACGGTCGAGTTCCGCCCAAACAGTCAGGTGACGCCCGGCACCGACCCGCCAGAGCGGGGAGCGCCAAACATGAAGAAGAATGCCAACATCATGCGCCGTTCCCTCGTCGTCGTCAACGGTACGAAATGCGCTTGATCCGTGCCAAAACAGCTGTTTTATGACCTTAAACGCAGCAGAAAATGCGTCCTTTCAGGACGTCGCCGACGAAGCCGGAATGGGGGTTACGCAGCCCTAAACCCAGCAGAAAATCGGAAGTTGCGCGCCCGCGAATCTTTTTTGGGAAGCTTCAAGTCCTCTGCATGCCACTCCAGCGCAGCGGCCGCTCGAGAGCACGACCGCGCGCACCCGGGTAAACTGGAAAGGCATCGAATACCCCCATGGATAAAGGCTGGACATCCCCGATCGAGCGCCCCTCCGCCGCTGCCGCCAGCGTGCCGCCGGAGCTCGTGATCGGCGGCGTGCGCATTGCGCCGGCCACGGTGCTCGCGCCGATGGTGGGCGTCACGGACACCGTATTTCGGCGTTTCATCCGCAACGCCAGCCTGTACGCCGCGCCGGCCGCGGGTGCGACGGCCGTAGCGAACCCGGACGTCGAGGCCGAAACCACCAACGAGCGGTCCGGCTGCGGTCTGATCATGACGGAGTTCACCTCGGCCGATGGGCTTTCGCGCATGCGGGAAAGCAAGCGCAAGCGCTACCTGACGTACTACGAGGACGAGCACCCGATCTCAGCCCAGCTGTTCGGCTCCAACCCGCAGACCCTTGCCGAAAGTGCACGCATCGTCGAAGATGCCGGGTTTGACCTGCTGGACCTCAACCTGGGCTGCCCGGCCAAACGGGTCGTCCGCTGCAACGGCGGCTCGGGGCTGCTGCGCGATCTGCCGCTGATCCGCGTCATCTTCGAGCAGGTGCGCGCGGCGGTACGGATTCCCTTCACCGTGAAGTTCCGCATGGGCTGGGACGATAAAAACGTCGTGTGCGTGGAACTGGCCAGGATGGCCGAGGACTGCGGTCTGAACGCCGTGGCACTGCATGCCCGCACGCGCGAACAGGGCTACACGGGCGAGGCGCGCTGGGAGTGGATTACCGCCGTCAAGGACGCCGTGGGCATTCCGGTGATCGGCAACGGCGATGTACGCACGCCGGAAGATGCGGCCGCCATGGTCGAGACCACGCGCTGCGATGCGGTCATGATTGGCCGCGCGGCGCCCGCGAACCCCTGGATCTTCCGCCAGATCGCGCAGTACACCGCCAGCAAGGCGGCGACCGGCCTGGGTACCTATGACATCCCCACGGACCTGGACCGCTATCGCATGATTCGCGATTACTTCGGCCGCCTGCTGCATGAGGTTGGCGAGCACCCCGAGGTCGCCGAACCCGCAATCAGCGATGAAGCCAGGCGGCTGAAGCGGGATCGCGAGAGCGCCGAACGCGAGGCGATCGGCAAGATGAAGCAATTCGCCAGCTGGTTCACGCACGGCGTACCGGGCGGCGCGCATTTGCGGCGGGACATCTTTGAAGCCCGCGGCGGGAACGAGGTGCTGGAGCGTGTGGACACCTTTTTTGCCGAGCGCACGCGCGCCGCGCAGCACGAGCCGGCACCGGACGGAGAGGCCGAACTGGTCGCGGCGGGCGCATAAACGTGCGTAACGCATCGCGACCGGTGCTAGGATCATCACACCTGTAGCGAGGTACGCATGCCTGAGCTCACCGTAGCGACACCGACCCCCAACGCCAACGCATTTCACGCGCAAGCCATGACGAATGGTGCCGCCATGCCCAACGGCGAAGCGCCAATTCCGTTCTCGTCGGACCAGTACGAGACGCTGCAGACGCTTGCCAACGAACAAGGCATCAGCCTGTCTGACGCGGTCGATCAAGCAATCAAGATTGCCAAGATCATCGTGGGCGCGCACCGCTCACCCGGCAAACGCATCCTGATTCAGAACGGAAAACAGGTTCAGGAACTCACCCTTCGGTAGCAAACAGGCACGATGGCTGAAGATCCCGAGCTAAAAGATACCGGCGACCTCGTCATTACAGAAGCGCAACGCAGCGCGCGGCGTCAGGATTATGTGCGCGCCAGCATCACTGGCTGCTTTCTCCTGTTGCTGCTGATCCTGATCGTGTTCGCGTGCATTGAAGCGGCCTCGTGGCCCTCGCACTGGGAACAGGCCAAAGAGCTGCTGCAGATCATGCTGCCGGCTATCACGGGCCTGCTCGGCTCGTCCCTGGGCTTTTACTTCGGCAGCCGCTCCCGGGATGACGAGAGCGGGTCGGGCAGCTCTACCTGAACGCCTAACCCGCAGTGGCTCGTACAAGCAGCTAGGCTGTGGCCAGCGCTTCGATGATCTCGTCGCTACTGCGCACCTGGCCCATCACGGGAAAGATGCTTTGCACGGAAAACTCATGCATCGCTGCGGTCATGCTCGTCATGGCATCCTCGGCGAAGACGAGCGCATAGCCGTGCTCCTGCGCCGCACGAGCGGTCGATTCGACGCCGAAGTTGGTCGCCACCCCGGCCATGATCACGGTCGTAATGCCGCGACGACGCAACGCCTGGTCGAGGTTGGTGGCGTGGAAGGCACCCCATTGCCGCTTGGCGATCAGGACATCGGTTTCCGGCTGAAATCCAGCCTCTGGAACGAGCTCCGAGGCACTGGCGGGCGGCGGTTGCGGCGGACGCGGACGCGGCTGGTCGGCCGGCATCTGGACAAGTTCATGCAGCAGCACATGCACGTACACGGCGGTGCCGCCGGCCTCCCGCACAGCCTCGGCCAGCTTCGCGCTGCGGGCGACGACATCCCTTGCGGTATGCGGCGCGAGGTCGCGTGAGACGATGCCGCCCTCAAGATCGATGATAACGATGGCGGTTTGCTTGGCGTTTAGCGAAAGGCTCACTGGGTCTCCGTATTCCTGGCAATCTGGGCTTGTCATGGAACAGCCTCGCCGGGCTTTCGCGGGGCGAGGCTGCTGGGGTGGAGAGGATTTACTTCGCGGCGGTTTCAAGCTCCTGCCACTCGCTGTCGGAGAGCTCCAGGTCGGCTGCTTTGAGGTTCTCCTCGAGGTGCGCCGCGGAACTGGTACCCGGAATGGGCAGGATCACGGGCGAGCGGTGCAGCAGCCACGCCAGTGAAAGCTGCGCCACGGTAGCATCGTGCTTCTGCGCGAACTGGTCCAGCTTGCCGCCGGGCTGTGCGAGCTTGCCGGCCGCGACCGGGAACCACGGGATGAAGCCGATGTTGTGCTCGGTGCAGTAGTCCAGCACGGCCTCGCTCTTGCGATTGCCAAGGTTGTACTCGTTCTGCACGCTGACGATCTCGACCACCTTGCGGGCCTGTTCAATCTGCTCGACAGTCACTTCGCTCAAACCGATAAAGCGGATCTTGCCTTGCGTCTGCATCCGCTTCATGGCACCGAGGGACTCTTCGACGGGCACCTTGGGATCAAAGCGGTGCAGCTGCCATAAATCGAGCTTGTCAGTCTTAAGGTGGCGCAGGCTCATCTCCACCTGCTGCTGCAGGTACTCGGGCCGGCCGACGGGCAGCCACCGGTTAGGGCCCTGGCGGGTCAGGCCGCCCTTGGTCGCGATGACCAGGCCCGGCTTGTACGGTGCCAGCGCTTCGCCGATCAGGATCTCGCTTACGGCGGGACCGTAGCTGTCGGCGGTATCGATGAAGTCCACGCCAAGCTCAACGGCGCGGCGCAGTACGCTCTTCGCGGCTTCGCGGTCCTTGGGCTCGCCCCAGATGCCTTCGCCGGTGATGCGCATGGCGCCAAAGCCAAGACGATGAATTTCGAGTTGACCGCCAAGTTTGAAGGTGGGGTCGATAGCAGTTGCGTTTGGCATGATGCTCTCCTCTTCCGGTTGGATGAGGGCGAGGACGATCGCGGTGCGCGAATGATCCGGCGGTTCAGGTGCCTCGGAGATGCGTCGCGAACGATCTAGCGCATCGGGTACGGCTCGGACGTGAACGTTGAAGCGGGCAGCCCGCTTTCGTTGAACAGGTTGTGCTCCATAACGCCAGTCCAGCCGTAGCGAACGTACATCGGCTTCGCGATCTCCGGTGCGGAGACAAAAACCGTGTTGTGCTCCACTTTTGCCTGCGCCGCGATAAATTTGCCATCGCTTCCGGCAAGCTCGAAGCCCGTCGCCGGCTGGCCCCGATAGCTGAGCCCCATGGAGTGGTCGAACCAGACACGCAGCGCGGAGCTCCCATCCGGTTGCAGCTCGGTCGTGGCTTGCCGGAACAGTGGAGAGG
>CAXTFS010000199.1:0-6563 GCA_964243395.1 uncultured Acidobacteriaceae bacterium
GTGTGTGCTCGGCCAACGGGGAGCCCTGCGACTGCGCCACCGCCGACCACACCCTTGCGGTAAGTGAAGAGCGGGACCGGACGAGCGGCACGGATAGCTCGCGCTACCTGGCGGCAGGGGCGGCGCATTCGTTCTGGGTGCGGACGCAGCAGGGCCAGTTGTATGAGGCGATGCCGCGCGTGCGGCGATTGCTGCAGTCGTCCTCGATGACGATCATCGAATCCAACAGCGTGTTGCGCTTCCTGAAGCCGGACCTGGCGCTCAGCGTGCTTGACCCGTCCGTGCCGGATTTCAAGGCATCGGCGCTGCGCTATCTCGATCGTATGGACGCCCTGGTTATGCCCGCAGGCGCACAGCCTGAAGGCGGGTGGGAGGGCGTCTCTGCGGGGCTGCTGCGACACAAACCACGCTTCGGCTTCGTGGCACCCCTGTACTGCGGTCCGGAGCTGGTGGCCTTTGTGCGCGACTCGCTGCAGGCGCTCGAGCGACCGCAAACGGCTGCTTAGCTGCCGGCCTCGGAGCCTAGATGCTGCGCACGGGCAGCATCACCAAATCGTCGGCCAGACCCACCTCGCGCTGCACAAACGGCTCCGCGTAGCGCACACCGGCGAGCAGGCCATAGTGGCGTGCGGTGGCAAACATGCGCTCGCGGATGTCCTCCTCCGGGACGAAAAGGCCGGCTCCCGTTGTCTGCCCGCCATACTGCGACCGGTACGCCAGCAGGGCCGCCTGGCGCGTCTCGATATGCGCGGTGATGTCCACGACAAAGGTGGGGCGAACGTCGGCGTAGAGCGAGGCGTAGAGGATCTTGAAGGGCCGATGGGGAGCGCCGTATTCCCGGGAGATGTCCAGACTAGTCAGACCGGCCGCAAAGCAGGCCTCATAGCCCAGGGTGGCGCTGTTGTAATGATCCGGATGCCGACCCTGCCAGTAGGGCAGGATGACCACGCGCGGTCGCAGGCGCCGCAGCACGGCGGCAATCTTCAGGCGGTTTTCGAGCGTGTTCTGGACGTTGCTGTCAGGCAGATCCAGCGCTTCGCGGTGGGCTATACGGAGGATGCCGGCCGCATCATCGGCCTCGGCGGCACGCTCAGCGGCTGAGCCGCGGGTACCGCCTTCGCCCTGCGTCAGGTCCAGGATGCCGGTACGCCAGCCAAGGGCGGCCTGGACGAGAAGGGTGCCCCCGCAGGTCTGTTCAACGTCATCGCGATGCGCCGCAATGGCCAGAACATCGACGGCCTTGCCACCATTCACCGTGGGCGCCATACAAACTAGTTCGCCGCGTTGGTCAGGGCGTCCATGTAGGCGACATCGAGCACCGTGCCCTGCACCGTCACGTTGGTGTTGTTGATTTCAGAGCCGTCGACCGTGCTGAAGGCATGGATCTGCCCGCCGTACGCGGTGTAGACCTTGTTGTAATTTTGTACCCAGCAGATTCCGGTGAGATTGCCGTAATAGTACTGGTTGTCGTTGGAATTCGGGTAGGGGACGGTCACGGCACCGCCGGGTACCAGATTGGGGATCAACGACGCGGTCGGCGTGGCGCCCAGATGCACCATGGTGAGGCAGTTGTAGTTCTGGCCCGTGGCCGCGCGCTCGCCCGTTGCGCATTGTGACGAGCCGACCCACAGGGTGTTGTTGTCGGCCAGCAGCATGCGCGTGTGTGTGCCGTCAGAGACGGAGATCGGATTGCCCGGCACATAGCTCGTCTGGTTCAGCACGGTCATGTAGCCTGTGAACAAACCGTCCGCTCGCGGCGTGGAGCCGATCGTGCCCGCGGCGGTCAGGCTGAACTGGGATTGCCCCGAGACGTACAAATTGGTGCCGTCCGACACGGCCGCTGTCACGCCACCCGGGATCGGTATCGGGTTCGCGACGGGAAGTGTGGCCATGGGCGACGGCGCGCCGGGCGCCAGGGGGCTCACGGCCGGGATGTTGTTGTAGGTAAGCTGGCCAACCTGCAGTGCCGTGACGCCCGCAGTGGTGCCGCCGCACTCCGGCCCGCAGTTCAGGATGTACGCGGTGTTGCCGTCCAGCGAGAAGTAAGCACCGATGGGTCGATCGTAGGTGCCGGCCACCGGAACGACACAGTACACGGGCAGCAGCAGCGGTTCGCAGTCGATGGAACCGGGTGGCGTGACCGGATTGCTGCTCTGCGGCAGCTGCACGATCCGGTAAAGGGAGTTCGAGTTCCGCGTCGTCGCGAGGATGACCGAGTTGCCTGGGTTCAGGAAGACCCGCTCCACATTGGGCAGGTTGAGGAAATAGGTCCCGGGCACCACGCCGGTGATACTCGTCGCACCGGCGGAGGTGACTACCAGCTGATTTGCATTGCCACCGGCCGAGTTCACCGTTGCCCCAACGAAGCGTGTGCCATCCGGTGATGCACCGGCGGCAACGGCGTTGGCCCCGAAGGCGGAGGCGGAACCCGTTGAGGACTCTGTGGCGTAGTTCACGGCACCCAGGGCGCCGGTGTTGTAGTCGAGCACGTACCCGAACTGCTGCTCGGGGAAGTTGAAGATCTGGATCGGAAACTGACCGCTGTAGCCGGAGATAAAGAAGGAGGGCCGGGTGTTCTGCACGTTGCTGCGGATGTCGCGCAAGCCGTCCAGGATCTCGGCGCCGCCAGTGGTCCCGGTCGAGGTGTACGTGGCCAGCACGCGCTGCTGCAGGCCGCTGGGCGGGGTCGCACGGCCGGCAAAGTTATACGGCTCGTATTTGTAAATGGGGTTGGTGCAGCCTGTGAGCGCAGCTGTCCCGAGAAGAGCACAGACGAGACTCAGGACGGAGCGGACGAACATACTTCGCATACTTCGCATACTTCCACGGATCAACGGCTACGACTCCCATCACCAGCGCCATCGCAAAGACGGCACCGCTGTCACGGCGAGTATACCAGTGCGGGCCGCCGCAAACGGCCTTTGCGGCTTCAGTGGGATGGGTCGGCGGAGCGTGGCAGGGTACGATGAAACGGGGCAGGGAAAGGGCAAACGGATGGCAGCGGCGACGCCGGATCGACTCTTCGGACTCTTCGACGGATCCACAGTGCTTTGCGATGGGGCCATGGGCACCATGCTGTACGGATGCGGCGTGTTCATCAATCGCAGCTACGACGAGCTGAACGTCACGCAGCCGGAAACCGTCCGTTCCGTCCACGAGCAGTACCTGCAGGCCGGCGCCGAGGTCATCGAGACCAACACCTTTGGCGCGAATGCCCTGCGGCTGGAGCACTTCGGTCTGCGCGACCGGGTGCGCGAGTTCAACCTGGCCGGTGCTGCGCTCGCGCGAAAGAGCGTAGAGGCGCACAGCAGCAAGCATGGCGCCGACGCGTTCGTGGCGGGCGCGGTGGGCTCGCTGGGGCTGGGCGTGGGTGCGGCGGCGACGCTCTCGGGGGAGCAGGCGGTCGAGATCTTTCGTGAGCAGATGGCGGCACTGGCCGAAGGCGGCGTCGATCTGCTGATCGCGGAAACCATGATGTCGCTGGCCGAGGCGGAAGCTGCTGCTGCGGCGGCAAAGGGGGCAGCCCCGCACCTGCGTCTGGCGGTGCTGGTGACGGTCGGCGAGGACGGCAATCTGCTGGACGGGACGACGGCTGAACGTTTCGCCCAGCGCATGACCGAGCTGGGAGTAGCCGCGCTGGGCTGCAACTGCAGCAGTGGGCCGGCCACGGTGCTGGCCTCCGTGGAGCGCATGCGGACCGTCACCGCTCTGCCGCTGATTGCGATGCCCAATGCCGGGCTGCCGCGCAATGTGGAAGGCCGCAATATCTATCTGACCTCCCCGGAGTACATGGGCAGCTTTGCGCGCAAGTTTGTGCGCGCCGGGGTGAACTGGGTGGGTGGCTGCTGCGGCACCACACCGGCGCACATTCGCGCCATGCGTGGGGCGCTGCGGGCGACAGGGGCGCAGACGACCGGCGAATCGGCCATGGAGCGCAAGAACACGACGGCCTCCGCCGCCATCGACGAGCAGCCAGGGGTCGAGCCGCCGCCACTCGAGGAGCGTTCCCTGGTGGGCCGCAAAATCGCGCGTGGCGAGTGGGTTTCGCTGGTGGAGATTGTGCCGCCGAAGGGTTTTGACTGCGCCAAGGAGCTGGCCGGGGCCGCGCTGCTGGCCGAACGCGGCGTAGACGCAATCAATGTGCCGGATTCGCCGCGTGCCAGCGCGCGCATGAGCGCGATGAGCCTGTGTGTGCAGATTCAGGCCAAGGTCGGCGTCGAAACGGTGCTGCATTACACGTGTCGCGACCGTAATCTGCTCAGCATTCAGAGCGACCTGCTGGGCGCGGCCTCCATTGGGCTCAAGAACATCCTTTGCCTCACGGGCGATCCGCCCAAGATGGGTAACTACCCGGACGCGACCGCGGTATTCGACGTGGACGCGATTGGGTTGACGCGCATCACCCAGGACCTGAACCACGGCTTCGATATCGGTCGCAACCGGCTCGGCGGGTCAACAGGGTTCACGATCTCGGTCGCGGCGAATCCAGGCGTCGCGGACATCGATCATGAGGTGCGGCGCTTCGCCTACAAGGTGGAAGCCGGGGCGGAGTTCTGCATCACGCAGCCCGTCTTTGACATCCGTCTGCTGGAGCAGTTTCTGCGGCGCATTGAGGGCTTCCGCATCCCTGTAATCGCGGGGATCTGGCCGCTGACGAGCCTGCGCAACGCCGAGTTCATGCGCGACGAGTTGAAGGTGTCCATGCCGGGAGAGATCCTGGCGCGCATGGCGCAACACACGGACAAGCCGGCTGCGCTCGCCGAGGGCCTGACAATCGCGCAGGAGATGCTCGCCGCCGTGCGCGAGTCGGTGCAGGGCGTGCAGGTGAGTGCGCCATTTGGCAAGTACGCCGCTGCAGCTGAGGTGCTCGGCCTGCACCAGGAGGCGGGAGTCAGTGGCTAGTTTCGAGGAACAGCTGGCGGAGCTGGAAAAGGTCGTCGAGCAGCTGGAGCGCGGGGAGTTGACCCTCGAGGACAGCGTCGGGCTGTTTGAGCGCGGAATGCAGTTATCCGAAGCCTGCAAGGGCCAGCTTGCCTCAGCGGAGAGCCGCATCCAGGTGCTGCTGAACCCGCGGGAGAAGGGGCCGGTGCGTTTGGAAGAGCTGGTGCTGGAAGCGGGAGATGGATCTTCTGATCAGCACGAAGCGGAGGACGCTGACGAAGACTGAGCGCGTCCGCTTAGGTTCTTCCGCTTGCGCTAGCGGTCGCGGCTGGTCACGAATCCTGGCACCCAGAGCAGGGCACGTTTGAAGTCCGAATCCGGTAGCTCCGCAATGGACTGCCGGGCCGCCTCGGCGTAGGCGCAGGCCGTATCCATGGCGTAGGCCAGCGACTCGTGACGGCGCAGAATTTCCAGGATCTGTGGGTGCGTAACCCGCGCGAAGCTGCGGTCGGCGAGCACGGTGCGGATGGCCTCGCGGTCTGCGCCTGTGCCACGCTCCAGGGCATGGATCACCGCCAGGGTGGCTTTGCCCTCGCGCAGGTCGGAGGCGGTCGGTTTGCCGAGTACATCGCCGGTTGCGGTGAGGTCCAGCACGTCGTCGACAATCTGGAAGGCCAGGCCAAGGTTGCGGCCGTATTCTCCGAGGGAATCCTCGTACGGCGACTCGCCCTCGCGACCGCCCGCGATGTCGGACTCATCCGCGATGACCGCGCCCAGTCGCATCGACACCTGAAACAGGCAGGCGGTCTTGCGATAGATGAGGTCGAAGTACTCTTCCTCGTTGATCAGATGGCCCAACTTTTCCATCTGCAGCAACTCGCCTTCGACCATCTGCTGAGTCAGCGAGATCAGCAGGTCCAGCACGCGAAAGTTGCGCTCCGCGAGGGCACTCTGGAAGGCCTGCATGTAGAGCCAGTCGCCGGCGAGGACGCACTTCGCGTTGCCCCAGGTCGTGTTGGACGAGGGACGACCGCGGCGGGTGCTGGCTTCATCGATGATGTCATCGTGGACGAGCGTGGCGGTGTGCAGTATCTCCACCACGGCCCCGAGCCGAATGCGTGCCTGGCTGCGGCTGCCACACGCGCTGGCCGCCATCAGCAGCAATAACGGCCGGATGCGCTTGCCGCCACCCGCGATAAGGTAGGAGGCGATCTCCGAAACCACTTTGACCGGAGAGCCTGATTGACGGCCGAACTCTTCCTCTACGGCCGCCAGGTCGGGGCGGAAAAGATCGAAGACCTCCGCGGCCGACGCGATGGAAGAAGCGCTCACTTCCGATTAGAGTAGCAGGGCGGCTCAGGGCACGCCCCGCATTCCACATTCCGCGGCGCAGGCTTCCGTGCGATAGAGGCTAGTTCGACCGGAAGTTCGTGAACTGGAGTTCAAGCCCCAGATCCTTGCCACGCAGCAGGGTCATGATCTCCTGCAGCGTGTCGCGATCCTTGCTGGTGACCCGTACGGTGTCGCCCTGGATCGAGGCGTTCGCCTTCTTTTTCGAGTCCTTGATCATGGCGACGATCTTCTTGGCGGCTTCGGAGCTGACGCCCTGCTTGAGCTTGATCTTCTGGCGCACGCTGGAGTTCGACGCGGGCTCGAGCTTCTCGTATTCCAGGTTCTTGAGC
>CAXTFS010000200.1:0-6562 GCA_964243395.1 uncultured Acidobacteriaceae bacterium
GGTTCGAGGAGGCCGATGCGGCCGTGGGGTCCTACGACGAAGGGGAGGGAGAGGGCGTTCCAGTGTTGGTCTGCATCGGGAGCGTCGGTTGCGGAGGGTTTGAGGGGGTGCCAGTTGCGGCCGTCGTCGGTGGATGTGTCGGTGCCGTTTGGTCCTACCGTGATCCAGGTGTTGTGGGGCCGGTCGTAGGCTACGGCGCTGCGATAGCCGCCGGGCGGGGCCTCGGACGGGAGCCAGCTTTGCCGTCCGCCATCAAAGTAGACAGCAGTCCTGGCGGTTTCTTCTGGCTTGGTGTAATCGCCGCCGACGATAGCACCGGCTCCCCGATCACCCAGCAACGTGATCGCGAAGGCTCCGGAAGCTTCGCTCCCAGATCCGAGCGGAAGTGCTACGCGGGCCCACTTCGTTGACTCGGGTGTGTCACCAGGCTGTGGAACGGTGGTGTAAAGAAACGCACCACCTTTGCCGCCGGTGACGAAGCCAATACCAAATGGCCACACCTGAAACTCCTTCTTCAGGGGCCGGTTCTTGGGTAGCGGCGGGACCACCAAGGCCTGGTTTGAAGCAGCAAAGGCGCCCGCCGAGGCCGGGTCAGCCTTGAGAGTCTCATCCTTGTCCCGCTTCAGGGTGAGTTGGTGCGTTTGACGACGTGGACCTGACGAGGCATACGAGTCGAAGAAAGCCAGATACTCGAACTCTCCGCCCGTCGGATCACCGAGGACGAGACCATCCAGGCTGAGCGGTGAACCGGAATAGGTCGCTTCTTTATGACCCACGAAGCTGTCCCAGAAGCCGTCCTTCTCGGGGTTGGTGAAGAGAAGCTTCCAGGACTGGCAGCCGTCTGCCGTTTTGTAGAGGCGGGATTGGTCGCCTTTGCCGCTGGACATCACGATGGCGGTGTTGTTGTCGAAGGCCTGGATGCCGCGGAAGTCGAGTTTCTCAGCGCCCGGTGGCGTGGCGCAGAGCTGCCAGACAAAGCCGGCGTCCTCGGTGCGGAGGACTGTGCCGTTCGAGCCGGAGGCCCAGGCGACGCCGTTGCCGAGGGAATCGATGCCGCGGAGGTCGGCCGTCGTGTGGGGGTCCTGGATATGCCACTGGGCGCCGACCGGGGCGATGGAAAAGGCGAGGGCCGCGAGGGCGAGCGGGATGCGGAGGACGCTGGCACGCATGGTGGGAGTGTACTTGGGTCCATTCCCCGCGTTCCAGCGGACCCGGCCCTAGGTGAGGACGACGATCTTGCCGCCGGCCTTGTTGTTTTCCATCACACGGTGGGCCTCGACGATCTCGTCGAGGTGGAAGACCTTGCCGATCTGGACCTTCAACGTGCCCGCGGCGATCTGCCTGAGCAGATCCTCGAAGGGCATGCCCATGAAGTCGGCGGATTCGCCGGCGTAGGTGGTGAGGTTGACGGCGCTGGGGATGGCTTCCATGGGAGCGAATTCGTCGAAGCTCCATTTGTTGCCGACGAGTCCGGTCATGCAGACGGCGCCACCCTGTTTGGCGCAGCGAAGGGAGTCCTTGAGGGTGGTGACGCCGATGAGCTCGAGGACCTTGTCGGCTTTGTCGGAGGCGAGACCATCGGCTATGGCGCCGGAGTCGATGACGACGTTGCTGGCGCCCCCCGAGCGGAGGAGGTCGGCGCTTCCCGGGTTGCGGGTGGTGGAGGTGACCGTGGCACCGAAGTTCTTCGCGATGGCGGCTGCCGCAAGGCCGACGGAGGTGGTGCCGCCGCGGATGAGGAGGTGTTCGCCCTTGGCAAGACGGAGCGATTTGAAGAGCGAACCCCAGGCGGTCTGCAGCATCTCTGGAACGGCGCCGAGGGTCTCCCAGGGCAGGTCGGTCTTCACGGCCTGCACCTGCTTTGCGGGGAGGACGGTGTACTCGGCGTAACCGCCGTCGAAGTCGCGTCCCATGCCGCCCATCACGGAGGCCACAATGTCGCCTTTTTGGAACTCGCCGCCGGGGGCGTTTTCGACGATGCCGGTGGCTTCGATGCCGAGGATGCGCGGGAACTTGACGTTTGGGGAGTGCCCCTGGCGGGTGAAGAGCTCGGAGCGGTTGAGGCCGAAGGCTTTGACGCGAATCAGCACTTCGCCGGGTGTCGGAGTCGGGACCGGGCGGGTCTCGAGCTTGAGGACCTCCGGGCCGCCGGGCTCGTAGATGACTGCGGCTTTCATGGTGTCGGGCATGGGACGGTGAGCTCCTAGGCGCGGGGTGGATTGGTGGTCGAGAAGCAGTAGCGGGCGATCTTCCAGGCGTCTTCGGTGCGTTGAAACACGAAGAGTTCCTGGTTGGCTTCGGGGCCGCTCTGGCCGGTGGCGTGAACGGTGTTGACGCCGGCCGAGTTGGTGCGGGCGATTACCCAGTCCGGCGCAACCTGAAAGACCTCGGCGACGGTGAACCTGACCTTCAGGGTGATGGCTGCGAAGACGGCGTCGTAGGCCTGGCGGAGGGCGTCAGTGCCGATGCTGGAAGGGCTGTTCTGGGGCATAAAGACGCCGTCGGGTGCGTAGAGCTTCATGACGGCCTCGGTGGACGATGCGTTCAGGGCGTCCTCGTAGCTGGCGAGCACGGCGGCTACAGCTTCTTCGTTTGCATTCATCGATGATCTCCCCTTGCGTGCGTTGGTGGATCCGACCGGCGCCTAGCGTGCGACGCTTTGGACAATGCCTTTGGCGCGGAGGCCGGCTTCGATTTCGGCGAAGTAGTCCTTGACGGTGCCCTGGGTCCGGATCCAATCGACGTAGCGGCCGATGCCTTCCTCGATGGTGACGGAGGGCTCATAGCCGATCGTGCTTGCGCGGCCGATGTCGGAGATCAGGGAGCGGATTTCGCCGGGGCGGAACTCGCCGCGAGCCAGGGGCGCGAGGTCGACGCCGAGCTTATCGGCGATGATGGCGGCGAGGTCGCGGACGGCGGTGGCGCGGCCGGAGCCGACGTTGACGGGCAGGCCGTCGAGCTTGTCGGACTCCATGACGAGGAGGTTGGCGCGGGCGATGTCCTCGACGAAGCAGAGATCGCGGGTCTGGCCGCCGTCCTCGTACATGACGGGCTGCTGGCCGTTCAGAAGCCGCGTGCAGAAGATGGCGATGACGCCGGTGTAGGGGTTGGTCAGCGACTGCCTGGGACCATAGGTGCAGCTGTAACGCAGCGCCACGGTGGGAATGCCGGTCTGCTTGCCCCAGAGCAGGACGAGCTTCTCCTGGTCGACCTTGGTGAGGGCGTAGACGGTTTCGCCGCCGCCCGGGGTGGACTCGGGCGTAGGGATGGAGGTGGTGGGCTTTGCGCAGATGGGGCAGTGCACGCTGAAGTCGCCGGCACGGAGTTGCTCAGCGGGGCGAAGCAGAGGGACGACGTGGCCGTGCTCGGGGCAGAGGGCGGCGCCTTCGGAGTAGACGGCCTGGGAGCTGGCGACGACGACCTTGCGCACGGGGAGCTTGTCATCGCGGATGATCTCGAGCATTTGTGCGGTGCCGAAGCTGTTGACGAGGACGTACTTGGCCATCTCGGGCATGTAGCCGCCGTAGGCTGCCTCGTGGAAGACGACGTCGATGTCCTGCAAAGCCGCGCGCATGGTGGCGGCGTCCTGAACCTCGCCCTGGACAAACTCGGCCTGCGGGTTCACCCAGGCGGGCTTGCCGGTCTTGTGCGTCTGTGGCTCGAGGTTGTCAAGGATGCGAACGGTGTAGCCATTGGTGAGGAGGAGGTCGACGATGTGGGAGCCGATAAGGCCCGCGCCGCCGGTGACGAGGGCGCGCTTCTGGTGGGTCATGTAGGGGATGGTACCGGATGAGGAGACGGAGGCTGCACATCCGGAGTGCGGCAAGGGGTGCAGGCGCCGGGTGCGTGATGACGGCGATAGGCGACAGCGTGCAAGGACCGGGCTTCGTCAGTGGCCTGGGGCCATAGGATGATCCCCGTTCCTCAAAGGAGGGTTGTGTGGCGATCGATATGACCAAGTTGAACGCGTTTGTGGGCCAGTTTGTGGGCGACCTCGGCGCGGCGGTGCATGCGGGCATGGTGGTGATTGGCGAGAAGCTGGGGCTGTACAAGGCGCTCGCGGTCGAGCCGATGACCTCGGCTGAGCTGGCGGCGCGGACCTCGACCGATGAACGGTATGTGCGGGAGTGGCTGGCCTCGCAGGCCGCGGGTGGGTACGTCTCCTACGACAAGGAGACTGCCCGGTTCAGCCTGAGCGAAGAGCAGGCGTTTGCGCTGGCCGACGAAGACAGTCCGGCGTACCTGCCCGGGGCGTTCGAACTGGCCCTGGGGAGCCTTGCGGCGGTGCCGCGGATTACGGAGGCATTTCGCTCAGGCGCGGGGATGCCCTGGGGAGAACACAGCGAGGGCGTGATCCACGGATGCGAGAAGTTCTTTCGCGCGGGCTATGCGGCCAACCTCGTGCCTTCGTGGATCCCGAGCCTGGAGGGCGTTCAAGCCAAGCTCGAAGCGGGCGCACGCGTGGCCGATGTGGGCTGTGGCAAGGGAGCGTCCACGATCCTGATGGCGAAGGCGTTTCCCCGATCGAGCTTTATCGGCTTTGACTCGCACGACGGGTCGATCGAGGGCGCGCGGGGCGCGGCAGAGCGCGCAGGCGTAGCGGAGCACGCCAGCTTCCACGTGGCCAGCGCGAAGGAGTACCCGGGGCAGGACTTCGATCTGGTGACCGTGTTCGATTCGCTGCATGACATGGGCGATCCGGTCGGAGCCGCCGCCCATGTACTCCAGTCGCTGAAGACGGACGGCACGTGGATGATTGTGGAGCCGTTCGCGGGGGACGCGTTGACCGACAACCTGAACCCGGTGGGCAGGGTGTACTACTCGTTTTCCACGCTGCTGTGCACCCCGTGCTCGCGGTCGCAGGAGGTGGGGCTGTGCCTCGGCGCGCAGTCCGGCGAGGCGCGCATCCGGGATGTGGTGATGTCGGCCGGCTTCACACGGTTCCGTCGTGCGGCGGAGACACCGTTCAACCTGGTCTATGAAGCCCGCCGGTAGCTTTCTGTCGCGCAAGATCGTGCGAGTTGTAGCGAGGCAGCGGGCCAGGGTTGGCGACCCGCTCGCCGGGAAGCCTCGCATTTACATCGTGTGTTTGGGTGGGAACTTGTAGAACATCTCGTCGACGGCCTTTTGAATCTTGCCGCTGTTTTTGTTCATGTTGTCGGTGTCAGTCTCGTGCGAGACGCCGCGCCAGACGAGGTTGTGGGTGTGCGTGTCGTAAAGGTCGACGACGAGGGTGCCGATGGGGATGTTGCGCACGGTTGTGGTGGAGTCTCCACCGCCGTAGCCTTCGCCCCACCAGCCGCCCCATCCACCCCAGCCGTAGCCCGGTCCGAGGCCGTCGTAGAACGTCTGGTACTGCCGGGCGTCGGTCTGGCCGCCGATCGCGGTGATGGCGACATCGCCGCCCTCGGGGACCTCGCGCCAGCCGTGGTAGTTGAGGTCGTTGCGAATCTCGGTCTTGAGAACGCTTCCATCGAGCGGGTTCACCGTCTGGATGTGACGGAACGAGTAGGTGTGATAGTCGCTGAAGGGAGCCTTGTGGTCGTAGTCGGTGTGCACGTGCTGCGCCTGCACCGTCGCTGCCGAGGCGATGAGGAGAAGCGCGCCGACGGTCCACTTGCCGCAAATGGTGTTGATGGTTTTCATGAGTTTGGACCCTTCCTGGGCAGAGGCCCTGATCGTTAGACGCCGGGAGCGTCGCTTAGCATGGGGGCATGAAGGTCTACACCGAATACCTGACGTTCAACACGCGGAAGCAGTATGAGATGGTGCACATCACCGACCAGGTGGAGGCGGTTGTGCGCAAGTCGGGCGTTGATGACGGGCTGTGTTTTGTGTCGCCGATGCACATCACGGCGGCGATCTATGTCAACGACCATGAGAGCGGGTTGATTGAAGACATCAGCGTCTGGCTGGAGAAGCTGGCGCCAAGGTGGCCGGGGTACAAGCACCATCAGACGGGTGAGGACAATGCGGATGCTCACCTGAAAGCGTTGCTGCTGCACCATGAGACGACGTTGCCGGTGACGCGCGGCAGACTGGATCTGGGGCAGTGGCAGCGGGTGTTTTACGCGGAGTTCGATGGGCAGCGGTCGAAGCGCGTGATTGTGAAGGTGATGGGGAAGGGTAAGGACGAGTAAGGCGGCTGGGTGGCTGCTGTGGCGGGAAAAGCAGATCCCTCCGCTTTGCTACGGGATGAAAACGAGAAGGGCTGCGGGATGACAACGAGAAGGAGTGCGGGAGCCCAGGGATTTGCAGGCGCGGCTAGACCGCTTGCAGGATCTCTTCTTCGAGGCTTTGCTTTTCGTAGAGGTCGGCGTAGTAGCCGCCCTGGGCGACGAGTTCGTCGTGGGTGCCCAGTTCGGTGATGCGGCCCCCGACGAGGACAGCGATGCGGTCGGCGTTGCGGGCGGTGGAGGCGCGGTGGGCGATGAGGACCGTGGTGCGGCCTCCCATCGCGGTGCGCAGGCCGTTGAGGATCTGCTCTTCGGTGTAGGTGTCGACCGAGGCCAGGGCATCGTCGAGGATAAGGATGCTGGGCGCGCGGAGCAGGGCACGCGCG
>CAXTFS010000201.1:0-6532 GCA_964243395.1 uncultured Acidobacteriaceae bacterium
GCCGCCATCACCGTGCAGAAGAACACCCGCGACGGCGCCAGCCGGGACCACGATATGACGGTCGCGCCGGAGACCGAGCTGACGAGGTAGAGATCACCTTGTCCGCTCAAAGTTCCGCGATGCTACGCTGCTGCCATGGCGCGCGGTCTCTACATCGAAACGGAGATCAAAGGTTCTCTCGACCAGGTCTGGGAGTTGACCCAGGTGCCTGCGCTGCACGAGCGGTGGGACCTTCGCTTTTCGAGCATCACCTATCTTCCCAAAGGCAGTGAGGACGAACCGCAGCGCTTCACCTACGCGACCCGCATCGGTTTCGGCTTGAACATCGAGGGTACGGGCGAGTCGGTTGCCACCCGCGAGGCTGTTGGCGGCGTTCGTACTTCGTCGCTGCGTTTCTGGTCGGGGAGCCCGCTCTCGCTCATCCGCGAAGGCAGCGGCTATTGGAAATACGTGCCGCCCATTGCCGGCCAGGAAACCGCGGATTCTTTGCGTTTCTTCACCTGGTACGACTACAGTACCCGCTTCGGCTCGATCGGGAAGATCGCCGACTTTGTTTTCCGGCCACTGATGGGCTGGGCCACGGCGTGGAGCTTCGATCGTCTGCGCCTCTGGGTTGAGCGGGGCATTCCTCCCGAGATCGTCCGCACGGGCACGCTGATCTACACGATCGCCCGGCTTGCGGTGGTCTTTGTCTGGCTCTGGCACGGCCTGGTGCCCAAACTGCTGTTCCGCAATGCTGACGAGCTGGCCATGCTGCAGTCCTCCGGCCTGAGTTCTGCCTGGTTGCCGTGGTTTGGTGGCGCGGAGGTCGCCTTTGGTTTGCTGGGCCTGGTGCTTTGGCGCTGGCGCGGCTATCTGTCTCTCACCGCAGCCGCCATGGCGGCCGCACTCGTGGGCGTGGCGCTTCGCTCGCCGGCGTACCTCACTGCGGCCTTCAATCCAGTGACTCTCAACGGGGGTGTTTTCTCACTCGCGGCCGTGGCATGGTTGGCGTGGAGCTTCAGTGCCTTTGCCGGTCGATGCCGTCGCCGTCCGAAGACAGCCACTCGCTGGAGGCATCATGAATGAGTTTCGATCCATCTATGAGCGCGTACTTGGCCGCGAGAACTTCACTCGCCTTCACCCAATGATTCAGCGCCGCTTTGGCTTCGACAGCGCGAGTGGCCTCGGCGCTGTGGGTCGCGGCACCATGCAGACCGTCTGGCATGGCCGTTGGTACACCCTGCCGTTTCTTTGGATAGGCACCTGGCGAGCGATCATGTTTCCTGAACGTGGCAACCAGGTGCCGTTCACCATTCAGAACTACGCCTACAAAGACGTGTTCGGGCGCGAGACGGTCACGTGGCTGCGCACCTTCGCGGTGGGCCGTGGCCGCCGCTTCGATGCCTACATGATCTACAGCGAGGCGCGTAGCAAGATCGTCGATTACCTGGGTAGCCATCAGCATCTCGCGGTCGATATCGACATGAGTGTGGCCGAAAACGGTGGCATCCGACTGCGTTCGGGCGAGCAGCGCTTCTACGAGGGTCCCATACAGTTTCGTTTCCCGATGGTCCTCAGCGGCGTTGCCGAGGTTTGCGAGTGGTACGACGACGCGGCGAGCTGCTTCCGCATTGAAGTGGTCGTCACCAATCGGCGCTGGGGCAAGCTGTTCGGCTACACCGGATCGTTCCAGGTGGAGTGGAAGGACGGTACGCCACCGCCGTCGGACGCCTTTCCGAAGAGAACCGAACGCCGCGAGTAAGCGGCGCGTGTCTCCACCACCAGGGCTGATCTTGCCAGCCACCTTCGCTCTAGCCGTCCGGCAAACCCGAGCCTTTATACTGAAGCCACCTGAACTCTGGGAGCTTTTCTGGTTCGCCTACTTCGCCGCAACCTGCTCTGGGCGTATGCACTGCTCATGCTCCTCGCAGCGGTCGGCTACGCCCGCTATGACGCCTATGTGATGGACGGCGATGGCACCGCCTTCATGGACATCGCGGGGGACCTGAACAACGGTCACCCCGGTCTTGCGATCAATGGCTACTGGAATCCTGGCTACCCTGCGGTCATCGCCCTTGCTGAAAAACTCACCCATCCTTCGCTCTGGCGCGAGCTCGTGGTTCTCCGCTACACCAACATCCTGATCTTCGCGGCCGCGATGGCGGCGTGCCTTTTCTTCACCGCAGGTCTTGCCCGCGCCCGCGCCGCCTTTGCCGACGTGGAGAGGGACGCAGCCATGTCAGCCGGCGCCCTGAACCTGCTTGGCCTGGCGCTGCTGCTGCTCAGCATGGGTCGCGAGCTGCCGATCGCCGCACCGCGCTCCGATACCCTGCTGGTCGTGTTTCTGCTCCTGGCGATGGGCCTCGTTCTGCGCCTGCTCACGCGAGTGCAGCTGTGGATGTTTCCCCTGCTCGGCCTCGCCCTGGGCTGCGCGTACCTGACCAAGTCCTTCGGCTTTTTACCCTCCGTTCTGCTGATCGTCAGCCTGCTGATCTATGGCCTGTTGCGCAAAGACGGGTCCCGCGGGCTGTGGCTCGGTGGCGTCTTGGCTGCGGCGATCGTCTTTGCGCTGGTGGCCGGGCCGTACATCCTTGCCATCTCGCGCCAGCTTGGTCACTTCACCACGGGTGAATCCGCGCGGCTCAACTACGCTTTCTTTGTCGACTACACGCCGCGCTGGCACGAGTGGTACCGGCACGATCTGGGGCATGCCGGCGGCACCTTTCTGCACCCCGAGGCCGTGCTGGCGGCGCCACCTGCGGTGTTCAGCTACACCGCGCACCCGTACGGCACGTTTCCGCTGTGGTTTGACCCCGCCTGGTGGACGCTTGGCCTGAAGCCGCACGTCTGGCTGCCCGGACACATCTCTCGCTTTCTGCGCAATCTCGTGCTGCTGCTGCGTTACGTGCTCAACCGTCCGGAGGTCTTCATCCTCCTCGCCGTTCTGCTCGCCTTTGGCGCGTCCTGGCCGGCGTTGCGCAACCGCCGCGATCTCCGCTCGGCCTCCCTTTGGGCGGCACCTCCGTTGCTTTGGGGTCTGCTGATGTTCGGCATCTATCTGCCGATCGATTTTCAGGATCGCTACCTCACTGCTCCCTTTCTGCTCGTTCTGCTGCCGCTGTTTGCCGTGCTCCGCGTCCGGCAGAAGACACCCGGACCTCAGACCAGCCCGGACGGACGCCATTGGCCCGCCGTGCTGACCGCCAATGCGCTGGTTCTGCTCTTCGCCGGCCTCGGTCTCAGCCAGGCCGTGACCTACCTGGCCGAACGCCGCCGCAACACCCCTCGCGCCGAACAGCATCACCCAGGTTACGGGCGCGAGATCTTCACCGCGGCCGCAGGACTGGAACAACTCGGCGTACGTCCCGGCGACAAGCTCGCCTGCATGAGCGATGTCGCCTGCTACACCGACCACTACTGGGCGCGGATCGCCGGCGCGCAGATTCTCGCGCAGGTGGACACGCCGGATGAGGCCGACCCGCTCGCCGTTTGGAACAGCATCGGGAACAAGGCGGCCATCACGGCACCGCTCACCAGGTTGGGCGTGCGTTACCTTGTGACGACCTTCTCCAACTCGGGAAGCAAGCCGGACGGCTGGATTCAGCTGGGAAACAGTGACTTCTTTGCCTATTCGCTGCAGGGCCCGGTAAGCGCGGACACCGCGGCCGCGGTAGAGAACCTTCGGCCAACCCCCTAGTGTCCTTATCGGCAGATGGCGGCGATTCTTTAGCGGATTTCGTTACCGGAAACGCGGAATCGACAGGTACTGCATGCGCTTGGCTTCCTTGCGGCCGCGCGACACCGAATCCAGGATCAATCCGCAGACGAGCAGGATAAAGGCCGAAATTACCAGCCCTGTCGACAGGATCGCGGTCGGAAAACGCGGCACCAGGTGCGTCCGGTGAAACTCCAGAAAGATGGGGACGCTGATCGCCACGCCCAGCGCCGCGAGCCCGGCTGCGAGCGTGGCAAAGAACTGGAACGGACGCTGATCCTTGATCAGGTTGACGATCGTCCACAGGATGCGCACGCCATCGCGGTAGGTGTTCAGCTTGGACGCACTGCCCTCACCGCGATCGCGGTAGGGCGTCTCGAGCTCGCCGAGCGGCATCTTCAACTCAAGCGCATGGATCGTGAACTCGGTTTCGGTTTCAAAGCCGGAGCTGAGCGCGGGGAAGCTCTTCACAAAGCGCCGGCTGAACACACGGTAGCCCGACAGCATGTCCGTAATCCGGTTGCCAAAGACCGACGCCACGATGCTCGTCAGCAGCACGTTGCCGAACCGGTGCCCCAGACGGTAGGCCGCGCGAATGTCCGTGACGCGCGTACCGGTGACCATGTCCAGACCGTCGTTGAGCAGCATGGCGACCATGGGCGCGGCGCTCGCGGCCTCATAGGTGTTGTCGCCATCGACCAGCAGATACGCATCGGCTTCCACATCGGAAAACATGCGCCGGATCACATGGCCCTTACCCTGCAGCGGCTCACTCGCCACGATCGCGCCGGCCGCCCGCGCCACCTCCACCGTGCGATCGGTCGAGTTGTTGTCGAAGACATAGACCGTCGCCGCCGGCAGCGCGCGGCCGAAGGCTTCGACCACTTTGCCCACGGCCATCTCCTCGTTGTAGCAGGGCACCAGCACGGCGACGCGCGGCGGTGACGCGGCACCCGCACCCGACGCAGCGGGGACGGAAAGTGGATCGGCGCTCGGACGTTCGGTCGTCATCATGGGCAAAGACCCTGTTGCACAAAGGTGCGGTTGACCGCCAGGGCGGAGACCGCCGCAGGGGGTAGCTGACACGAAAGGTACAACATTACCGGCTGATGGCCGGCCTCGGGCAGCGACGCACCGGGGGCAAACGCGTGCAGCGGGTAGCTCTGATTGAAGGCCTGCCCGCCAAACAGCCAGGACGGGCTATAGGTCGCCGGGGCGCGATCGAGGATGACCGCCGTAAACCGGTGCTGGCGATAGGCCTCCTGGACCTCCGCGATTGAGGGCGCATCGCCACGCCCCAGCACCGCATCGAAAGCGTCCATCTCCGCATGCATGCCCTTGCCTGCGAGCAGGGTGTCGTAGCTGTGATTGACGACCCATACGTCGCCCGGCGTAGCGCGCAGCCGATCGATGAACTGCCACCGTACCGCGGTTCCCTCCGCCGAAACACCAAAGGCGCCGGGCCGGTACATGTGGACCGCGATCTGCACAAACGCCACCAGCCATACCAGCGCCGGGAAGATGAGCGGGGAGGGCGCGGCGAAGTCGGGAACACCGGTTTGGCTTGCAGCCCCGCGCTCCGTCAGTCGTCCCAGCGCCAGCCCAAACAGCAGGCAGATCCACACATA
This sequence comes from uncultured Acidobacteriaceae bacterium, assembly GCA_964243395.1. Lineage (GTDB taxonomy): Bacteria > Acidobacteriota > Terriglobia > Terriglobales > Acidobacteriaceae > Granulicella. Next base: position 5,326 of record CAXTFS010000201.1, read on the forward strand.
AATCGGGATCAGCGTGTTGACGTAAGAGCCCTGATGCGCCCGCGCAAACCAGATGCCGGCAAACAGAATGAACGAGAAGATCGCATAGAAGGAAACGCGTCGGCTGCGCCAAGCCACCGGCCGCAGCAAGCACGCGAACCCCACCAGCGCCAGCGCCAGGCCCAATGGCTGCACCAGATCGAACGGCACAAACAGCATCCCCTGCCGGATGTCGAGACCCAACTGCTTCACGGTGCCGAAGACGTAGTACCGGTACCAGCCGCCTGTCGCGTGGTTCAGCCAGGCCACGCTGGCGAACGCCAGAACCGCGAAGCTCCCCAACCCAAGCAGCAGGCGGCGCGGCCGCTGCCACTCCACAAAGAAGCCGAGCACCGCCACAGGCAGAAAGCTCTGCTTGGTCTGGAAGGCAAGCACCCACACCACAGCCGCCAGCACCGGCGAGGTGAAGCGGGTGCAGTAGATCGCCAGCAGAAAGAGGAAGATCGACAGCGAGTCGACGCGCCCAATGTCATACCAGCTCAGCACCAGGCTGTAGAGCATCAGGAAGAGCCCGGCGCTGGCGATCGCGGCTGTGCGGTTGCGTTGCTCGCGATAAACGAGCGCACTCAGCACATCGCCACTGCCAAGCGTCGACAGTATGGAGGCTATGCGCAACGCCGGGGGTCACACACCGTGGAGCCGTGTTACAGCTGCGGAAAGGTAGAAGAACAGCGGCGAGTAAAGAAACGGCGCCCACTCCAGCGACGGCCGCACGTAGATCGGCATGCCGTGCGCCACGCGCCACACCGTGGTCATCATGGCCGACTCCATCCGGTCCAGCTCGAACGGATAGCGCAGCCGCTTCAGCGCAGTCAGCAGAAACAGCAGCAGGGCAAGAGCGGAAATCGCGACCACCGCAAGCTCCACGCTCAGCAGCAGGCGCCCCCAGCGCTCGTGTGACTCGCGTGACGCCTGTGATACGTTCACTGCCAGTGACGCGCGCGTACCTGCCTGAAGCTCCGTCTGCATCCGTGCCCTCAGTATAGGAAGGCGGCTCCCGGGTGTCGATGCCACCGAAGGTGCTCGTCCGAAGCGGCCCATGCCCCAGGAGTCTTCTTGTTGGATCGCAGCGAGCGCCAAGTAGACCGCGTCCTTCTCCGGTTCACCGCTGTCTTTCTCCTGTTCTTGGCCGTTTGGCTGCTTGTGCTGGGCGTGTTCAACCTTACGC
>CAXTFS010000202.1:0-6530 GCA_964243395.1 uncultured Acidobacteriaceae bacterium
TTGTAGTAGGGCGCGGACGTAGGATCGCCGTTCACCCGGTACTGGTTCAGATTGCCGTAATCCTCGATGTGCTGGCCCTGCTCGCCGATGTCCCCGACCTGCAGCGACAGGCTGCGAGTCATTGCATACTCCGTCGTTAGGCTGTACTCCTGCACATAAGCCGGCTGAATGTTCTGCGGGTACACGTTGAACGTGCCGCCATAGGCCGTGGTTCCGCCGGTAAAGCCTTGCTCAGCGCTGCGCGGCGTGCCTGCGCTGGTTGCGGTCGGCGCAAGTGATGTGACGTTCACTGCCTGAATGAACGGCGTGATCGAAGTCAGGCGCTGGTTGGACGAGTTGCCCTCATAAAAGCTTGTCGCCCCGTAGCCGCCCCGTACGACGAAGCGGTCACTCGCCTGGTACGCAAAGCCGAGACGTGGCATGAGCTGACGGTAGTTGGGCTGGTAGCAGGCACGGTTGCTGCAAACACCCGAGCCCGCCGGCGCGCCGGTTGGCACGTGATCGGCATAGATCACCTGCCCTGTCGTCACGTCGATGTTGCCGGTCTTGTTGTTTTCCTCGATCCAGGGCTGGTCGTACTCGTACCGCAGGCCGAAGTTCAAGGTCAATCGAGGCATCGCTTTGAAGTCGTCACTGATGAACCCGGCGGCACGCCATTGCCGCTGTCCGACATTGACGCTGGCCAGCGTCACATTGGCTGACACGACGCGATCCAACAGGAAGTCTGCACCGCCAAAGCCCTTGGCAGCACCCACCGCAGGATTGCCGGTGAACGTGCCGTCGTAATTCATCGTTCCAAGATAGCCGTCGTTGTTGCTGGTCGGGTAGTTATTCTGGTAGCGAAGAGCCTGCACACCCGCCGTGACGGAGTGCTTGCCGCGCACCAGGGTCACGTTGTCCACATAGCTGTAGGTGTTATCGATCAACCCATCATTGAAGGCTGGCGTTCCGACACCCGAAAGACCCGCGATGCCCTGATAGGTAAAGCCGTTGTAGGCCTGATTGGGAAACGGAATGCCCACCTTCGCATTGCCGTTGGTTCCGAACTGGCCGGTTGGATCCTGGGGCAGGCCTTCGGTCCAGTTTGTCCGCGTAAAGCCAACGCGCGCCGAGTTGATGAACGACGATGAAAAGATATGCACCCAGTTGGCGCCGAACAGCTTGGTTGGGAAGATATTGGCCCCGGGGAAACTGATGCCCAGCAAGGCCGTCTGTCCGTCATAGGCCGTCGACATCGAGTAGAAGCCCGTGAACTTGTCAGACTGGCGTGGGTCGTACTCGATCTTGATATCGCCCTGGTTGTTGGCCTTGTAGTTGCGCGAGCTGCCCTGCAGATCATTGGCCGCAACGCCATCGGTCGGGGTGGCATTGGGCTCTGGATAGAGCGCCGGATTGGCAAGCAGAAACTTCGCTACCGGATTGAGAATGGGAACGCCCTTGTTCCCTGGGTAGGGAGCGAAGTTGTTCTCCGGGTCATAGAGCTGGATGGGATTGGCCGCGTTCAGCAGCGCCGAAAAATCACCGCCGCGCATCGCCTCCGTCAGCACGCTTGCCGACGTGGTGCCGCCACGGTGATAGCGCGATCCAAGATAATCCACGAAGAAGAAGAGCTTGTTGCGCTTGATTGGTCCACCGAAGGTTCCGCCGAACTGCACCTGTGAGAACGGGTTGATGGGCACAACCGGCGCCTGCTGCTTGTTGCCGTAGGAGTTCGCATTCAGCCGGTAATCCTGCAGGTAGCCGTAGGCGGAACCGTGGAAGCCGTTGGTTCCGCTCTTCAACACGCTCAGGATGCCACCGCCGTTAACGTTGCCGTAGTCGGCGGGCGAGTTCGCCGTCAACACCTTGAGTTCTTCAAGTGCCTCGGGTGCCGGGCTGTACGCGATCAGGTTGTTGAACGTTTCGTTATCGTCGATCCCATCGATCGTGTAGTTGTTGGCCTGGGCACGATTCCCGTTCAGGTTGACCGAGTCCGTGTAGTACGTGCTGCGCTCAACGCTGGTGGTGCCCGATGTGCCCACCGTGCTGACCGAGCCCGGAACATAGAGGGTCAACGCCGAAAAGTCGAGACCATTCAATGGAAAGTTCTGAATAGTGTTTGCCGTAAACGTTCCGCTCAGGGTGGCGTCGTTTGTGTTGAGGATTGGCGCTGCGGCTGAAACATCCACCGTCTCCGCCCCGCCGCCAACGGTCAGCTTCACGTTAAAGGTGGCGGTCTGTACCGCTTCCAGCGAAAACGCCGGCACGTTGGAGGTCGTGAACCCGCTCGCTTTCGCGGAGACCTGGTAGCGGCCGATCGGGAGCGACTGGATCCGGTAGAGCCCGGCGCCGTCCGTGACGGCTGACGAATCCACGCCGGTGTCGACGTTGTGCGCGACAACCGTGGCGTTCGGAATCACCGAACCGCTCGGGTCGGTGATGGTGCCGGTGATCGTACCCGTGACGGTCTGCGCCCCGCCGCGCGATGCGCACATCGCAACCGTTACGAGAGATCCAGCCAACAGTTTGAAAGAGTTCGTCCTCATTCGGTCCTCGCTTCTTCGCCGATGGGCGTCGGTCGCATGGTGAGCTTCGTTTACCAAGCCAGATAGCTGCAGAACTGCCCGTATTTACGCACCCGCCGCGAAAAGGCGGAGGTACACAATCATTGGCCTTTGGTTCTCCCATCGCGAAGCACTGCAGCCTCGAACAGGTCCCCTCTTTTTTGATCCGTGATGTCACAATAGGCCTGAACTGATCGTTGCGTCCATAAGAAAATGCTCGTTTCGCTCAGAATGCTCTCAGGAAAACAGCGCGCACGCATCCCTGCTCCTGCGGCGCGTCAGCGCCAACGATCTGTACCGGGGCGTGCCGCCCACGTATAACGGACCCACACACTGGAGAAATCACATGGCTGTTGGAACCGCAGGCATCGCGCAACATGCGCACGAGCGCGAGGGAGCACCGAGCTACATCCTGCCCATGGGATTGATGGTGGTGCTGTACTTCAGCATCGGGTTCATCACAGCGCTGAACGACATTCTCGTTCCCCACTTTCGCGACCTGTTCCACCTCACCAACTTTCTTGCGCTGCTGGTGCAGTTCTGTTTCTTTGGCGCGTATTTCGTGATGTCGTTGCCGTCGGGCTGGATCATTGGCCGGATCGGCTACAAGGCGGGCATCATCGTGGCGCTTGCGGTCATGGGGGCAGGTCTCCTGCTGTTTCTTCCTGCATCGATCGCGATCTCGTACCCACTATTTCTGTTCGCGTTGTTTGTCGTCGGCAGTGGACTTGCACTGCTGCAGGTCGCGATCAATCCGTACGTGGGTGCACTGGGCAAGCCCGACACCGCGGCATCGCGCCTGAATCTGTGCGGCTTTTTGAATTCATTCGCTACGACCTTGGCACCCAGGCTTGGAGCCATCTTCATTTTTGTCGCTGCGGGCGCAACAACGGCACAACTTGCGCACTCGGTACGCACGCCCTATCTGCTGCTCAGTGCGTTCACGTTCCTGCTAGCGCTCGTGACGCTGTTTGTCCCGCTGCCGGAGATCATCCCCGCAGCCAATGCCGGCAGCGAGGGCACGGACGAAGGTGGCAGCGCGTGGCAGTTCACGCATCTGCGTTTCGGCGCGCTGGCCATCTTCACCTATGTCGGGGCAGAGGTGGCGATCGGCAGCATGATGATCACCTTCCTCGGTCAACCGTCGATGGGCAGCCTCTCGCACGCGGCCGCGGCCGGCTATGTCTCACTGTACTGGGGAGGCGCCATGATCGGCCGGCTGATCGGCACCTTTGCGCTGATCTGGGTACGCGCGCAGCGAGCCCTGGCCGCGGTCGCTGCCTGCGCCCTGCTCCTGGTCGCGGTTACGCTGTTCGGGCACGGGCACATCGCCATGTGGGCGATCGTCTCGTGCGGCCTGTTCAACTCCGTGATGTGGCCCTGCATCTTCCCGCTCTCGGTCAAGGGCCTGGGCCGTTTCACCAGCCAGGGCTCGGGCATTTTGATCACCATGGTGGTCGGCGGCGCCATTATTCCCGAGATCCAAGGCCTGCTGGCCGACACCATCGGTTATCAGCGCAGCTTCATCGTTGTGCTGCTCTGCTATGCCTACCTGATCTTCTTCGCGCTCAGCGGCTATCGCATCCGGCAGCCGCGCTTCCCTTCCCTGCCGGAGTACGCGCCGCCCATCGAGACAGTCTGAATCTCACCGAGCCCTGGGCAGCGATGTCCAGATCGCCGGGTCTTCCTCGCCCAGCACCCACGAACAGACGCCCTCAAGGTGCTTATCCCTGGCCAGTTCGTAGCGGTCATGAAACGCGCGTTCATTCGTGTAGAAGACCCATTCGCGCATGTCATCGCGGTAGAAGTAGAACCACGGTGTGTGATCGGCCTCGTCCCACTGTTCCTTGCCGCCGTAGGTGTCGCGCAGACTGACCGCGGTCGCCTGCGAGATGTAGTCCGCTGTGATGTTGGCCGTCTTCTCTTTCTTGTTCACGCCCGGATCGCCGGTGTACCAGCGATAGCCATAGGCAGCGATGCCCAGCGACAGCTTCTCGCTCGGCACAACCTGCAAGGCATAGTCCAGATTCTTGTTCGTCCAGATCCAACCACCGACCGGGCCGGGGGTAGTCCAGTGCGTGCTCTGGTCATAGGTCATCAGGCACAGTAGATCCACGGTCTCGCCCAACGCTTTAAGGTCATACGCACCGCGCCACTCCTCAAAGATCCACTTGCCGAACGGCGTCTCGCCCGGATGTCCGGGCGCTCCCGGGACGACGTCGATCGAGACCTGCAGATGTTCCTTGTGCAGGGCCTCCACGGTCTTGCGCACCATCGCCGTGAGCGCATCGCGATCGGTCCACATCACGTCTTCGAGATCGTAGTTGATGCCGTCGTAGCCGTTCTCCTTGCACTCGCGAATGAACGAAGCGTTCATCTCGTCCTGCGCCTTTTGATCCCCGAGCAGGATGTGGATCTTCTCCGGGCTGAAGAGCGCGAAGAGCGGCATCAGCGTGACATGCGCTTCCTTGGCAGCCTTCAGCACCACCGGCTGCGGTTCACCGCTGACCAGGCCGTGCTCATCGATTCCGTACCAGGTGGGCGAGATGATGCCGATCTTGTCCTTATGCGCTAAAAACGAATTCACTGAGGTCAGGCCATTGCTCATCCAGAACAGCACCTTCGGGGAGGCATGGGTGCCGGTTGTTGCCCGCTGTGCATAGGCCGCGCGACCCCCAAGGAGCACGGCTCCCAAAAGAACAACATGCTTCCACTGCTTCATTGGCTTCCTCGATTGCAAAAAACGCAGGCTAATATGAGCACATTACATCCAAACGCTCAGAATCGAAGGACCAGCATGCAAGATCTGTCGCAAGTTGACGGCCCACAGCCCTACACGCACTGGATGCAGCGCGAGATCTACGCACAGCCTGCAGCGCTGAGCGCGACGTTGGAACACTACCTCGACGGTGCCACGTTTCGTGCGGACACCTGCGCGTCGACACTCGCCTGGTTGCAGGCCGTCCCGGCACGGATCGTGATCGCCGCGAGTGGTTCCAGCCGTCACGCCGGTCTGCTGGCTGAGCTGGTCATCGAAGACCTCAGCGGAATCGCCGTTGATGTCGAATATGCCAGCGAGTACATCTATCGCACCGAGCGTTCACTGCCCGATGTCGCCGTGATCGTCATCTCGCAGTCAGGAGAGACCGCCGATACGCTCGCCGCGCTGCGTAAGGCCAATGCGGCTGGCCACAGAACGCTTGCCATCACCAACGTCCCCGCTTCCACCATGGCGCGCGAAGCGGGCGTGTCCTTCCCCACGATGGCCGGCCGTGAAGGAGCCATCCCTGCGACCAAAAGCTTCACCGGACAGCTGCTGAACCTGTATCTGCTGGCGCTGATGAACGCCCGCAGCCGCTCAGCTTTGAACGAAGTCGAGGTCAGCGAGCGGCTCCGGGAAGCCAGGACACTGCCTGCGCGGGTCGAGGCGCAACTGCCCTACTGGGACCGCACCATGCGGGACGTTGCGGAGCGTTTCTCCGCGGCCAAGAGCTTTCTTTTTCTCGGCCGCGGCATCGGCTACGCCATCGCACGCGAAGGTGCCCTGAAACTCAAGGAATCGGCTTACCTGCACGCGGAAGGCTATCCCAGCGGCGAGCTGAAGCACGGCCCCAACGCGCTGGTCGCGGAAGGCACACCCCTGGTCATGGTCGCTACCGTTGACCGAAGTGACGGCGAGTCGCTGCAACGTTACGAGCGCATCGTGGGGCTGATGCGGGACATGCGCGAGCAGGGCGCAAGCATCCTTGCCGTCGCGAACACCGACGACAAAGTCGTCGGCGCCCTTGCCACGCACACTGTTTACGTCCAGCCCATGCGTGAGGAGTTGATGGCGATCTGCTCCGTGATTCCGCTGCAGTTTCTTGCCTACTGGATGGCTGTTCAGCTCGGCATCGATGTCGATCATCCACGCAACTTGACCAAGGCCGTAGTCGCGGAGTAAGTCGTCAGCATGGCTTTTTATCTTGCCCTCGATGTGGGTGGCAC
>CAXTFS010000203.1:0-6423 GCA_964243395.1 uncultured Acidobacteriaceae bacterium
AGTCTACCCTGGGTTCGATCAGCGGCGCCGTGCACGACTCCTCCGGTGCCCTGATTCCCAACGCAACCGTGGTTCTCCATCGCGCGGAAAGCAACACGGATCGCACGGTGATGACTGGACCCGATGGGCTGTACGCCGCTTTGAATGTGGAGCCCGGCACCTACCAACTGCGCGTGACTTCCTCCGGCTTTGCTCCTACCACCGCACAGAACATCAAGCTGGATACCCGCCAGGAGCTGCGGTATGACGTCGCGCTCACCGTTGCCGGTACCGACACCGTCACCGTAAACGCGACCGATGCGGGCACCATCAACTCCGACAGTCCAGCGATCTCTGCCGCGCTCTCCTCGGAAGCCGTGCTGGATCTGCCGGCAAACTATCGCGGCAATGGGTCGACCTCTCCGCTGAACGTGATCCAAACATTGCCAGGGGTGCAGCCGGATACAGGCTCCTACCCGACCTCGGCCTCGGTCTCACCCAGCCCGGCGATCAAATTCTCGTTACAGGGCGGCCTGCCTTCGCAGACAGAAACGACCGTCGATGGTATCTCGGCACAGAACGAGACCAACAACAACGTGCAGGCCGATGCCTTTCCCTCCGCCGAATCCATCGCGGAGATCCGTGTCGACGGCGTCAGCAACAACGCCGAGTACAGCCAGCCCGGTGAGATCACCACGATCACCAAGGCCGGCACCAATCAGCTGCATGGATCGGCCTTCTGGTACTTCCAGAACTCGGCTTTCAACGCCGTGCCGTATGGCACGGACCGTGCCAACAAACCCAAGCTGGTAGCGAACGACTTCGGTGGCAGTGTCGGCGGGCCGGTCGTGTTGCCGCACCTCTACAACGGTCACAACAGGACCTTCTTTTTCGGCACCTATGAGGGTCTGCGCTTCCCGCAAACAGCGGTGATCCAGGACCTCGTGCCCACTGTCCGTATGAAGGCGGGCGACTTCTCGCAGGAGACCTCGTCGCTGACCAACCCGTTCACCGGGGGCACGTACGCTGGCGCAAAACTTCCTTCAATCAATCCAAGCTCAGCGGCCTTCCTGACCCTGTTCCCGGATCCCAACGTCAACCCCGGTGAGTCCGTGCAGTCGTCTCTCGCGAGTACCGGCTATAACTACCTGACGACACGCTCCAACAGCATCAGCTCCAACCAGTACGACGTGCGCGTCGATCAAAACTTCTCAAGCCGCGCAACCCTCTTCGCCCGCTACACCAATAAGAGCATCAACCAGGTACAGCCGGGTGCGCTGGCCCTGCCGAATGGAACGGCCTTTGCCGGATACCACATCTTTGCCACGTCGTTTAACTACATCATTACGCCGCATCTGGCGGACGAGGTGCGCTTTGGCTTCACTCTCGAGCAGGACGGTACGGCGAACAGCTTCAACGGCGCCGCGCTGACGAACGCCGCCAACTTCAACGGCATCGCGAAGACGTTCCCCTTCAACGGCCTCACCTATCTCGGGTTTCAGCAGCTCACCTCGGTGGGCAGCCGACTGAATGGGACACAGCGTTCACGCCTCTTCCAGTATGTCGACAATCTCAGCTGGCAGCGGAACAGTCATACCGTGCGTGTGGGTGCGGACTTTCGCCATGTCGTTGCCTTCACCATCCGCGGCTTTGCGCCCGGCGACAACTACGGCAACTTCGCCTTTGCACGCACGGGCAGTTTCACCGGGGAGGAGTTTGCCGACTTCCTGATCGGTACACCGTACCTTTCGCAGACCGACAACATCACCTCCGACAACAATGGCACCGCCAGCGCCTATGCGGTCTATGCCCAGGACAGCTGGAAGGCCACCACGAACCTCACGCTCAGCTATGGTCTGCGTTACGAGCTGCATCCGGCGTTTACGTCGAACAGCGAGACGCTGGGCAACTTCGATCCCTCTGTGCCGTTGTCAGGCCGCATCATCTACAACGCCGGTCAGGCCGCCGGACTCGATCCGCATGAACTCGCCAGTGTCAATGCGTGTGCGACCGCCGGTGTCAACAATCCCTACGCGAACAACCTGCCTGCGAACGGCGCGCCCTGTACGCCGGTGCTTTCGAACACGCAGGCTGGTCTACCCGCGGGCCTGCGCGCCACACCCCGGCTGCGCTTCGAGCCAAGGGTGGGCTTTGCGTGGCGGCCGTTCGGCAATGACCGCACGGCCATCCGCGGCGGCGTTGGCTACTACAACATCACGACCACAGGCGCGCTGTTCTATGCCCTGACCGGCACGGTGAGCGCGAACCTGCAGAGCTTCTATAACGCGGAGACACCGACCGGCCCGGCCTTCTCATTCCCCAACGTCTCGCCGAGTGGCAACACCTTCTCCCCGGCCCTGGGCAGTGTGCAGTTCTACTCGGCCGTCGATACCAACTGGCATGATCCCTACTCCTTGCAGACCAACCTCTCAGTGGATCGTGATCTCGGGCATGGCTTCGGTTTGCGCGGGTCGTACATCGGCCTGAAGACCTGGCACCTTGTGTGGCAGCCGGAGTTCAACCAGCTGCCGTACTCCACAACAACGCTCGCCACGGCGCAGCCACGATCGGCGTTTCCGTTTCCCAACTTCTCCAGCATCCCCGACCGCTCTTCGTCGGCGCAGGCCAACTACCAGTCAGGCCAGATTGAGCTGTCGCGGCGCTTCAGCCGTGGCCTGTCGTTCGATTCCGCGTACACCTTCGCAAAGAACCTCTCCGACAACCAGGGCACATACGGGTCCTATGGCGCCGCGTCCAGCTTTGTCGATGAGCAGGGCGGCTACAACGGGACCGACACCTCACACCGTGAGCTCGACTACGGCAATGTAACCGGCACACGTCGGCATCGCTTCATCACCACCAGCGTCTTTGAGCTGCCTGTCGGCCGTGGACACAGGTTGGGCGGCGGCGTGAATCGCCTGACGGATCTCGTCGTGGGTGGCTGGCAGATCTCCGGTATCTTCCTCGACCAGTCCGGTCCCTTTCTTACGCCAACCATCCCGAGCAACACAGCAGATCCCTCCGGTACGGGTTCGGGCACGCTCTTCTTCCGTGCCCAACGTCCCGATCGCACCGGGAGCGGCAACAGCGCGCATCACACGCGCAGCCAGTGGTTCAACACCGCGGCATTCAGCTGTCCGGGTGGCGTTGATGTTGACGGCCACCGCGGCTTCGCTTCGCTGCAGAACGGTGGCTGCTTCGTCGGGGGCACAGGCCTTGATCCAGCGACGGGACAGACGGTTTCGATTGCACCGATCGGCCGTTATGGAACCTCCTCCGTGGGCGACGTCGTCGGTCCGGGTACGGTCAACCTTTCCACCGGCGTAAGCAAGTCGTTCCACATCACCGACGACGTGCGTCTGCGTGCGGAAGGCACATTCACCAACGTGCTGAACCACACCAACCTCGCTGATCCGCAGCTTGATACAACCAGCCCGAGCTTTGGCGTGATCACGCAGGCACGCGGATCCGACTTCGGCGGCAACCGCACAGGGCAGGTGTCAATGAAGCTCGAGTTCTAGCGGGGTCGAGCACCACGATCCGCGACAGCGCGCCACTATACTTCGCCCATGCAGTTGACCGCGGAAGACCGGCAGTGGATCGAAGCCTGTGCGCGCACCGAAGGCTTCGATCTTGCCGGTCTTGCGCCTGTCCCCGCAGTCAACACTTCGGACGGGCAGGACGAGGACGAGCGCTTTGCGGCGTGGATCGCCACAGGGGCTGCCGGCGAGATGGACTGGCTCAAGCGCACCGACGCCGATGGAGCGCTGGTGCGCGGTGATCTGCGCCGCTCCTTGCCGTGGGCGCGTTCCGTGCTGGTGTGCGCGGTCAACTACAACGTCAAGGCACCATGTTCTATCGATCCTGTGCCGCTGTGCACAGGCTGGATTGCACGCTACGCCTGGAGCGGTCGCGGGAGCGCGGATATGGAACCCGGTGAGGCTGCCGGCAGTGACTATCACGAGGAGCTTCTGCCCCGTCTGGGAGCGGTGGCTGAACGTTTGCAGGAGCGCTTTGGCGAGGCTTGCCAGACGCGCGCCTACGTTGACACCGGACCTATCCTCGAACGCGGCTATGCAGCGCGCGCGGGTGTGGGCTGGATTGGCCGCAATACCTGCGTGCTGAACCAGGCGCAGGGCTCGTGGCTGCTGCTCGGCGTCGTAGTCACCTCACTTGAATTAAGCATCGCGGCTGTGCCCGCGCTGGCGCCAGATCGTTGCGGCACCTGCACGCGCTGTATCGACGCGTGTCCCACGGATGCTCTTCATGGCTCAGGGCTCGACGGCCGGCCACGGACGATGGATGCCTCGCGCTGCATCGCCTATCTCACCATCGAGAAGAAGGGAAGCATCCCCGAGAGCCTGCGCGAGGGCATGGGGCGGCAGGTCTTCGGCTGCGACATCTGCCAGGAGGTGTGCCCCTGGAATCGCGGTGCGCCGGTAGGGCACTCGGGCATGCTGCAGCCCCGCGCTGAGCTGGTGAACCCATCGCTGGCGGACCTGGCATCGCTTGATGGCGCCGCGTTCAATCGCAAGTTCCGCGGCTCGCCACTGGAGCGGACACGGCGCAGGCGCCTGTTGCGCAACGTCGCCATCGCGATGGGCAACAGCGGCGGGCAGAGCTTTCAGCCACAGCTGCTCGCCTGGTCGGCGGGCGATGATCCCGTGCTGGCGGAGGCCGCGCAGTGGGCCCTCGCAAAGCTTGCCGCTGCGAGCGCGACGCCCATCCCCGCGGCGGATGCGGAGCGACTGGAAGCCGCCTTTGCGGGTCCGCTGAACACGCCGTCTCGGTAGACTGGTGCCATGGCCGGAAATGAAGGAGCGCAGGATACGAAGACCGCCTCCGCCGCACAGGTAAACGGAGCAACACCAGCCGTTGCCGTCGCGCCGCCGCCTGGTGGCGAAGAGGCTCGGTCGCCGGGCATGGCTGCTGCACCTGCATCGTCCGTCGACATGAGCGGCACATGGCAGCAGGTCAAAGCGCTCGCGCACTACATGAGCAAGACGGAGGTACACACCTACGCCTTCAGCGTCGCGGCGCAGGTCATCCTTTCGCTGTTCCCCTTTATTCTGCTGCTGCTGACGCTGTCGCGCCGCGTCTTCCATTCCACCTTCATGTTCAAGGTGGTCGGCGAGATGATGGAGAACTTCCTCCCCAGCAACCAGGAGTATGTGGTGAGCAAGATGCAGTTGTTGGCTGCCACCCACACCCAGACCAAGATCTTCTCAGTCGTCATGCTCTTTATCACCGTGACCGGGGTCTTTCTGCCGCTCGAAGTTGCGTTGAACAGCGTGTGGGGCGTCACGAAGAATCGCAACTACCTGCACAACCAGGTCGTGTCGATCGGGCTTGCAGTGGGCGTGGCGCTGCTGGCGATGGCGTCGGTGGCGATGTCCGCGGCCCAGCGCACGGTGCTCGGATACATCTTCTTCGGGCACACCGATAACATCGTGTTCGCGTTCATCGGCCGTTTCTTTCTGCAGATCCTTGGCTTGATCGCAAGCGTCGGACTCTTCTTCCTGATCTACTGGGGCCTGCCCAATCGCAAGGTGCCGCCCAGTGCGGTCCTGCCGACGGCGATCGTAATGGGCGTGCTTTGGACCGCCGCAAAGTACATCTACATCTTCGTTTTGCCGTACCTGGATTTCCGGTCCGTCTACGGTCCCTTTCAGGTCTCGGTCGCACTGATGATGTGGGCCTTTATCTCCGGGCTGCTGTTGCTCGCGGGTGCGTATGTGTCCGCGACGCGGCAAGCGTTGCGCGAGACGCGGGCAGCGGAAAGTGCTGCCGGCAACACGCCCGGGTTGTAACCTTCGCCTGCCGTCTACTTCGCGTGGAACGCGAAGGTCACCACATCGTTCGGCTGCGGTCCTGCCGGCAGCAGCGTGAACAGTGTCGGACCGCTGGCGCTGCCGGTGCGGATCACGGCGACATCGCCTGAGCCGGAATCTGCCACCAGCAGCAGGTGCTCGTCTTCCGAAAACGCCAGCGCATCCGGGTGCGAGCCTACACGCACGCTGCCGGCGATCCGCCCATCGTCGATGCTGTACAAACTTACGGAATCGGCACCGAAATCCGAGATCCACAGGCTCGAATTGTCACGGCTGACGATGGCACGCGACGGCTGCATCACCACGGGGTACGTCCCGCTCACATCGTTGGTCCAGGTCGAAATCTCCGACAGGCTGTTGCCGTCAAAATTCGTGGAGAAGATCTCTCCGCTGTCCGGCTTCAACGCAAGATGCGTCGGCGTCTTGCCTACATCGAGCAGCGTCAGCAGGTGATCCTGCTGCAGACTGCCGTCCTGCTTGCCGCGCCATGAGTTTGCGGGCACACCGAGCCACACGGCCATGACCTGATGCGATCCGGAACAGGCAACATACGCCTTTGTCGACAATTTGTCCTCGCTCACAAAGGCGATATCCGTCGCTCCAGGGCAGCCGG
>CAXTFS010000204.1:0-6347 GCA_964243395.1 uncultured Acidobacteriaceae bacterium
CCACGAGTACAAGCTGACCATCGGCGGCGCCGTGCAACAGCCGTTCACGATCAGCTATGAGGAGCTGTTGGCAATGCCTGCGGTTACACGTCCGGCAACGCTGGAATGCGCCGGCAATGGGCGCATCTTCCTCATCCCGCAGGTGAAAGGCGCACAGTGGCAGCTTGGTGCCGTAAGTACGGCGGAATGGACAGGTGTGCCGCTTTCAGCGCTCCTGGAGCGTGCGGGGCTTAACCCGGACGCATGTGAGGTGCTGTTCGAAGCCGCCGACCTGGGCACCCCAAAAGAAGAGCCGGTCCCTCCTGGCGATACCTCGTATGCGCGCAGCATCGCGATCGGCAAAGCCAAGGACACCATCATCGCGTACCAGATGAACGGGGAAGAGATTCCCATGGATCATGGATTTCCGCTCCGAGCGATAGTTCCCGGTCACTACGGGATGGCGTCGGTGAAGTGGCTGACCCACATTCGCGTCATGACGGAGCCCTTCAAGGGGTACTGGCAAACCTCAGACTATGGCTACTGGGCGTACGACGAGAACGGTAACCCCATGCGCCTTGCCCTGGGCCAGATGGCAGTGAAATCGGCGATCGCAAGGCCGCGCACGCGGGAGTTCATCCCGGCAGGTTCGTCATATCGCGTGTTTGGTGCGGCCTGGGGAAGTGACACTCACATTGAGAAAGTCGAGCTTTCGACGGATGACGGCAAGACCTGGAAGCCTGTTCGCTTTCTCGACGAACCCCAATTCGGTGCCTGGCGCCGGTGGGAGTTCGATTGGAAAGTGCCCGAAGAGAAGGGGACCTATGTGCTGAAATCGCGTGCGACAGATACACAGGGCAACAGTCAGCCTGAACAGCACGATAAGCGCTTCGGGACCTATGTGATCCACCACACCTTCGGGATAGAGGTCGTTGTCCGCTGATGCTCGAGAACTTCCGCATCCGTGTCTTTCGCGCGGTTGCGCATCACCTGAACTTCAGCCGGGCTGCGGAGGAGTTGCTCCTAACGCAGCCCGCGGTGACACAACAGATCAAGGCTCTTGAAGAAGACTTCGGGGTGCCTCTATTTGATCGGGGTGGCGGTCGGATCTCGCTCACGCATGCCGGGAAGGCACTGTTGCCCTTTGCCGAACGGATGAGGACTCTCAGTGAAGAAGCCCGTTGTGCCGTGGCTGAGGGAAGTGGGCAGCAGGCGGGTGAGCTGGCTCTGGGTGCTTCACAGACAATTGCGCAATACCTGCTGCCCAACTTGGTTGCAAAATTCCGCGAGCTCCATCCCAAGGTTCATGTCACGGCGCGAAGCGGGAACTCGGACGAGATGCTGGAAGCCCTGCTGGCGCGCGACATACACATCGCCCTGATCGAAGGTCCGGAGCACCGAAAGGACCTGCACATCCAGCCCTTCATGGAAGATCACATGGTGCTGGTCGTTCCTTCGGGCCATGAATGGGCTGACCATGAGATAGAAGCGGAGGCTATCCGTCACCAGCCACTGCTGGTTCGGGAGTTCGGTTCTGGCTCCCGCCGGGTCGTGGAACAGGCCCTGGTGCATGCCGGCATCAAGATCAAAGATCTGAACGTGAGCATGGAACTGGACTCCACCGAAGGACTTCTCAGTGGGGTGGAAGCCGGGCTCGGCGTAACCTTCGTTTCCCGTTGGGCCGTGCGGAATCAGCTAGCGCTCGGCACCGTCAAGCTCTCCCGGGTACGCGGGCTCAAATTGGCAAGGCAGTTCTCCATCGCCTATCCGTCGGGACCTGAACCGAGCGGCCTCGTTGGAGCATTTCGCCTGTTGCTCATGTCACAAGCCTCCGAGCTGGCGCCTCGGCGAAAGCGAAGCATCCGTGAAGCAGAGTGATTGGAGCTAGCTGGCAAGCCAGCGCACTATCGCAGAATCAGGAGATAGATGGCCATGCAAGCACCCACGATGGCGAGAAGAACAGCAAGAATCACGGCGTTCTTTGAGGTGCGCCCCGGTCTCCATGTGCCCGAGCTGAGTTCTCGGATGAGCGTTCGATGCTCAAAGATTGCCGAAATCAGCACGATCACCCCAAGAGCGACGATCGCCACCCCGGACCAGACCGAGAGCCCGGTTCCATGAAGCGTGGTGTGTGCTTCAGAGGCACGGAGTTGCCGAAGAAAAAGACCGAATCGGGCGACCGCGAAGCCTACGCCCATCAATCCCAGACCGGTTCGGATCCAGGCGAGAAAGGTGCGTTCCGCAGCGAAGTACACGCGCGGGTCCTTTTCAGCGGGTTGAGCCGTGCCTTGCATGTTCACTAGGAGATCAGCTTCTTAAAACTGTGGTCAGTGTATCGAAGGGGAGCGCACTACCGCGATTCCGGCGTTCCGTAGGAGTTACACTTCCCCGTGCGGGCTCGAGCAGAGCGAATCGCAGCGCTGCCCAGTTGGCGACCACAAAGGCCCCTTGCACCTCAACACAAACCGGCCTGCAGAATGTATTTAGTACAACTGACGTAAGCAAGCTCCGATATGAGCTTGAAGACTTGGTTAAAAAGGCGATCCATGGTCTTACACGGGAATATGCGCGCGTCTTTGTTACTGATGCAAATGACCTCAGAGATACAGCCCTCGGCAGGAACTTATTGCCACCAGTCACCAGGTACTTGGATTACCCAAACTGCGTCGGGAGCGCCATCCGGATCGACTTCCGCCTCGGCACCCTGCCGTAATTTCGAATTGCTTGGTTCTTCTGGAACATGTCGTCGTCTTTCGTCTACGCTTCCTCTTTTGATGCCGACCAATACCAAGTTTGCAAGCTTAAGCTTTAGACCTTAGGTTCCCACCCCTTCGTGTAGAGTCGCCTCGTCATCGCTTCGGCCTCTTTGTCGTGCTGAATGATTCCCGCTCGATCGAGCGTTAAATTGCGGCCGGTGAAGTAAGCGATATTCGACATCTGCAGCATCGTCACTGCAACATTGCCCTGTGCAACCGGCTGCCGCAATGCTTCACCTGTCCGAATTGCCGCAATGAAGTTCGCAAAGTGCGCGTCTGTCATGCTGTCCGCACCGATCAGGTCGGTTGAGGACGTCGCCTCCTTCGTCGCGCGGACCTCGCCCGTCTTCTTGTCCGAGCGATCGAAGATCTCGTAGCCATCGCGATCAACGATGGCTGTCCCGTCGGTCCCGTGCACCGCTGTCCCGCGATCGCGGTTGTAGGTCTTCTTGCCAGAACAGCAATCGCCTTTCCAAGTAATCAGGTGATCCGGGTAAACAAAGCTCGTGTCCATCGTGTCGTAGAACTGCCATTTATTGCCGGCCACATAGCGGCCACCCGTCGCCGAGACTGTCTCCGGGTAGTCGACGCCAAGCGCCCAACGCGCAATGTCCACCTCGTGCGTGCCGTTGTTCAGCGCCTCCCCCGTGCCCCAGTTCGTGAACCAGTGCCAGGTATAAGGGTGAATGTTTTCGTGATACGGCTCGCGGACGGCTGGCCCTTGCCATAACTCCCAGTCGAGCGTCGCCGGAACAGCCACCGCTTGACCGATCGCTGTCGGATTGCGCTTATTTGTGTACCAGGTCTCCGCCCAGTACGCCTTGCCGATCACCCCGTCGTGGATCTTTCCGACGATCTCAATCGTATGTGGTGACGACCGCTGCTGCGATCCCATCTGACAAACCTTGCCATATTTGCGCACTGCCGCAATGAGCATGGCGCCTTCTCGCGGATTGTGGCTGCACGGCTTCTCCACGTACACGTTCTTGCCCGCCTGAAGCGCCAGGATAGACATCGGTGTGTGCCAGTGATCCGGCGTAGCGATCGTGATGGCATCGATGTCCTTCGCCGCAAGCACATGGCGAAAGTCCCGCTCCCCGCGCGGTGCCGCGCCCATCACCCTCGTTGCCTGCGCATTGAACTTGTCGAGCACCGTCCGGTCCACATCGCATGTCGCTACCAGCGTTGCATGATCGCGGTTGGCTTTGATGGAGGACAGATGCGCATATCCCCGGCCGTTCAAACCAATCACAGCGAAGCGCACCCGCTCATTCGCGCCCGCAATTTGCGCGTAGCTCTTTGCCGTGCTGCGCAGGGCGAATCCAGCTGCACCTGCGGCCATCGTTGCTACAAACTTCCGACGTGTTGCCCCCATGGTTCCAGACCTCCGCCTGTCGACTCTTAAGCCGGCTTCCTTGTCGCCCTGACTGCACCGGCGCTCATGCCGTTTAGCGCCCCACGCAGATACGCCACGCTCTCGATCACGCCTGGCATCGGATCGGTCTCGTGGATCTCGTACTCGAGGTCCACGCAGTGTGTGTAATTGTTGTTGATCAAGATTTGAAGGACATCGCGCACCGGCATGATCCCCTCGCCGACAGCCACCTGACTCTCCTTCTCTGTTCGACTCGCCAGGTCTTTCATGTGCACGTCGTAGACCCGCGTCCCCGCTCGCCGGATCGCCTCCACAGGATCGACCCCGGCCCGGAGGCAGTGCCCGACATCGACACAGCAGCCGATCCGCTCGTCGAGATCTTGCACAGCCGCGAGCACATCGAGCGGTGATGGGAAGACCTTGTCCTCGGGGCCGTGGTTGTGGATGGCGACACGCATGTCGTACTCACGCACAAATCGCTCGATGCGTGGTAGCACCTCTTTGGTCGGGGCTGCCACGATCACCGGGACACCGGCCGCTCGCGCGTACTCGAACTTCGCACGCACGTCCGCATCATCGTCCTTGTTGAACGTGATCGTCCCCACTGCGGTCAGGTTCATACCCGCGTCCCGCAACTCGGCTGCAGCCGCCTTCACCTGCTCCGGTGAGCTCATGGGCAGGTGGACGTCTTTCAGGTTCAAGTTGCTCATTCGTAACTGCTTCATAAAGGCCAGCAACTGCGCGCGATCGAACTTACGAAAGGTATAACTCGCGATGCCCAGTCGAAGGGTTGCCGGGGTCACCCCTCCGGGACCACTTGGCACCGACGAAGCATCTTGTGCCACGGCAAACGAGCCAGGCAGAAGCACAGCACCCGCGGTGGTGAAGGCTCCGCGCCGCAGCAGGGCGCGCCGGTTTAGGGCCTCAAACATTAGCGCATACTACGAGCTTGCGCTTACCATCGTCCAGAGCCGCGTGCGTGACGTGCGCGAACGGTGTCGCGACACACTCGGCAAAACTTTCCCAGGACGGAACTGAGCCGCGGGTCGCCGTCGAATGTAGCCCACCATAGTGCAGCTCGAGAGCAGCCTGCACGCCGAAAAGGAGACTGCCCAATCTCATGACGCATACGACACGACGCCACTTCCTTACTACCGCGGCTCTCACCGCTGCGGCTCTTGCCGCGCGCCAACGCATGCTTGCGCAAACTCTTGGCCGCTCGCCCTTTCGGATCGCCATCATTTCCGACGAGATCTCGATGGACTTCGATCATGCCTGTTTCGTCGCTGCACACGACTTTGGGATGAGGTTCGTCGAGCTCCGCTCGTTATGGAGCAAGAATCTGCAGTCGCTGTCGGATGCTGAACTCGCCGAGGCCGAGCGCATCCTCGCCAAGTACTCGCTTACCGTCACCGACATTGCGAGCCCGCTTTACAAAGTCCACTGGCCCGGCGCACCCAGATCGCAGTATGGCGGCCCCGCTGATATGCACAACGCCGCCGACTACACGTTCAAGCAGCAGGATGAGGTTGCCGAGCGATGCGTCGCCCAGGCGAAGCGCTTCAAGACCGATAAGGTGCGCTGCTTCGACTTCTGGCGTCTCGACGATCCAGCCCCCTTCCGCAAGGCCATCAATGCCAAATTGGACGAAACGGCCGAGCGCATGCGCCGGAGTGGCATCCAGCTTGTGCTGGAAAATGAGTTCGAGTGCAACACGGCTACTGGTCGCGAGGCCACGGCGACCCTCGCCGCAGTGCCATCCTCAAATTTCTTCCTGAACTGGGATCCTGGCAACGCCGTCATGCGGGGCGAGCTCGACGCTTTTCCCGGCGGTTGGAACACGCTTCCCAAGGCTCGCATTCACCACTGCCACGTGAAGAACGCGGTGCGTAACGCCGCGGGCAAGATCGAGTGGGCGCCCGTCCAGATTGGCTTTGTAGATTGGAAGGCGCAGTTCGCAGCACTTCGACAGGCCGGCTATCACAACGCCGTTTCCCTCGAGACCCACTGGACCGGCGCGGGTTCCCCAGAGGCATGTTCCCGCGAAAGCTGGACCGGCATGGAACAGGCTCTCGTCAGTTCCGGCACGCTCTCCTCGTCGACTCAGGACTAAAGCGTCTGGCAGGGGTGGAACGTCTATTTCAATCAACGGGTGTTTTGGACCAGTGAAGAAGCATGGTGCAGCTGTGAAATCCCCCTTCCATTGAACGTAGTCCAGAATCGCGGCGCCAGTGTCC
>CAXTFS010000205.1:0-6329 GCA_964243395.1 uncultured Acidobacteriaceae bacterium
CCCGGATGCCGTGCAGGAGGCTCCCACGGCCGTGGTCATGGTTCTCGCCGGCAAGCTCGGCCTCTACTCCATCCTGCGCTTCAGCTTCGCCATCTTCCCTGACCAATCGCGCGAGATCGCTCCACTGCTGATTGCACTCGGCGCCATTGGCATCGTCTACGGGTCCCTGCTGGCGCTTGTGCAGAACGACCTCAAACGCCTCGCCGCCTTCTCCACCCTTGGCCACGTCAGCTTCATCGTGCTTGGCATCTTCACCTTCTCCATTGCCGGTGTTGACGGTGGGATCTTCCAGATCCTCAACGAATCCCTGATCGGTGCCGCGCTCTTCGTTCTGCTGGGCCTGCTCTACGAGCGCTACGGCACCTACGACATGCGCGACTACGGCGGCCTCGCCTCCAAACATGCCTGGATGGTGACCATGTTTGTCATCACCTCGCTCGCTGCCGTTGGTCTTCCCATGTTGAACGGCTTTGTCGGCGAGTTCCTCATCCTCACTGGCACCATGATGGCGGCCGTCTCACACCACGTGCTCTGGACCGTGGTCGGCACTACCGGCGTAATCTTCTCCGCCGCTTACATGCTCGTCATGATCCAGCGCGTCTTCTACGGCAAGCTCGGTCTTCGTTCCGAAGAGGTCTCCGGCTGGGATCTCTCCCCACGTGAGCACCTCGAACTCTGGCCCTTCCTGGCCCTGTTCCTTGTCATGGGTGTGGCGTCCCCGCTGTGGATGCGGTCGATCGACGGCTTTGGCACCCTGACGGCCGATCAGCCGGAACACTTCGAGCCCAGCCCCGTCCGCAACGTGGAAAGTGAAAGCTACCAGCCCACCGCCAGTGACGCTGAGCCCGCGCCCGCCATGACGCCCAAACCCGCCTTTGTGGATCCGCGCCTCGCCGCTGCCGCACTGGGAAAGAAGGCTCCTTCTGAGCTAAAAGGAGCTCGCTACTAGTGTCGCCAAACCTCTTCGCGCTTCTCCCTGAGCTCATCCTTACCGTGACCGGCGTTGCCGTCATGATGCTTGAGCCGGTCATCCCCCCTAACCGCTCCCGCAAGCCCCTGGGCTGGCTGGCCATCCTCGGCACGGCGCTTGCCGGCGGCGCGAGCTGGTACCAGCACGTTGCCATCGACAGCGAAGGCGGCGCTCCCCTGACCGCCTTCTACCGCACGGTGCAGATCGACAACTTCTCCGTCTTTTTCCATCTCCTCATCGCCGCCGTGGTCATCGCGGTCCTGCTCGCTTCACTCGACTACTTCGAAGGCCCCACCACCCACGCCGGTGAGTACTTCGCCCTCGTCCTCTTCGGCGCCACCGGCATGATGTTCATGACCTGCTCCGTCGAGCTCCTCATGGTCTTTATCGGCCTGGAAATCTCTTCCATTAGCACTTATATTTTGGCCGGCTTCCGCAAGGGCCAGGCCACCGCGTCCGAGTCCTCCATCAAGTACTTCCTCCTGGGCTCCTTCGCGACCGCGTTCTTCCTCTACGGCATCGCCCTGTGCTTCGGCGCCACCGGTTCCACCTCCATCGGCGCCATCGCCGCCGGTCTCGCCACCACTGCCACCCCGCGCCTCGGTCTCCTTGCCGTCGCGATGGTCATCATCGGCCTCGGCTTCAAGGTCTCCGCCGCCCCCTTCCACGTCTGGACCCCGGACGTCTACCAGGGCGCCCCCGCGCCGGTCGTCGCGCTCATGTCCACCGCGCCCAAGGCCGCCGCCTTTGCCGTTCTGCTGCGCTTTCTGTTCAACGCCGCGCCCTCCATGCACCGCGAGTGGATCATCCTCATCTACATCCTCGCCGTCGCCTCCATGTGCATCGGCAACCTCGGCGCCCTTCTGCAGCGCGACGTCAAGCGCCTGCTCGCCTACTCCTCGATCGCGCACGCCGGCTACCTGCTGGTTGCCTTCACCGCTCTGGAAAAGAACGCCGTCTCCGCCGCCTGCTTCTATACCGCCGCCTATGCCGCGATGAACGTCGGTGCCTTCCTCGTCATCACCGAGCTCTCCGGCTACGGTGAAGGCGCGCGCTCGATCGACGACTTCACCGGCATGGCCCAGCGCAATCCCGGCCTCTCCGCTCTGCTCGCCTTTTTCCTGCTCTCCCTGATCGGCCTCCCCTTCACCGGCGGCTTCTTCGGCAAGTTCTACGCGTTCTCTGCCGCCATCGATAACGGCTACGTCTGGCTCGCCGTCATCGGCCTCGCGAACTCAGGCATCGCCTGCTTCTACTACCTGCGCCTGCTCGCGGCCCTCTACGCCCGCCCGCTCACCGACTCGCTCGGCTACGTGCCTACCCGCAAACTCAGCCTGCCGGCCGGTCTCGCACTCGCCGGTACCGGCCTCGCGACGCTTGCCCTCGGGATCCTGCCCGGACACCTGCTCACGCTCGTGCAGCGTGCCACCCCCCTCACGACCCCGGCCTACACGCAAACCCCCGCGGCCTCGACACTGCCGAACACACCGCCCACCGCCGAGGCCGCACAAACGCCGTAAGTGCCACCCCGGCGTTCTCGCGAAACGGAAAGGCCTCCGCCGCGGCGGAGGCCTTTGCCTTGCTCTGAAACTATCGTTACTGCCCGAGCGCGGGCTTGACCACGATAAAAATGATCACAAACGTAAACAGCGCCAGCGACTCGATAAACGCCAAGCCCAGAATCAGGAAGATAAAGATGCCAGGACGTGCGCCCGGATTGCGCGCCAGTGCCTCGGCTGACGACGCGGTCGCCTTGCCCTGAGCCAGGCCGCAAAGGCCGGCCGCGAGCGCCATGCCCAAACCGGCGGCGAGCGGAACCCACTGGGCGGCGGGATTCGTGTTAGCGGCTTGGGCAAATGCCGGCGAGGCGAGCAAAAACGCCGCCAGCGTGGCAAAGATGTACTTCATGGTGCCTAGGGTGGTGCGCATAAGTGGTACTCCTGCCCCCGTAAATCTCGCCGCCAGTGGGTGGTTGAAGCTCACCGTGCTGGCCCCCTCACGCTGAACGGCGGAAGAACTCACCGCAAAGAGGGGGCGCCCCCAAGCGGGAATGTCAAAATCAACCTCTAGTGCTCGTGCGAGACCGCCAGCGAAAGATAAATCGCGGCCAGCAGCATGAACACATACGCCTG
Organism: uncultured Acidobacteriaceae bacterium; assembly: GCA_964243395.1. Taxonomy (GTDB): domain Bacteria; phylum Acidobacteriota; class Terriglobia; order Terriglobales; family Acidobacteriaceae; genus Granulicella. Next base: position 3,103 of record CAXTFS010000205.1, read on the forward strand.
CACCAGGGCCACACCCAGGTGCAGCGCCAAAAAGATTAGCGGAATGCCGATCGGGATCAGCGAAAAGAACGCCAGCGTGACCAGATCGCCGGCGAACATATTGGCATATAGCCGGACCGTCAACGAGAGCATCCGGGCCAGATCAGAGATGATCTCGATTGGAAACAGCAGCGGCGCGATCCACCACACCGGCCCCAGAAAATTCTTGATATACGACGCGCCGTTTACCCGTAAACCGTGGAAGTGGTAGTAGAACCACGTCACAATCGCCAACCCCAGCGGCACGGTCACATTGGCGGTCGGCGACTCCAGCCCGGGAATCAACCCGACCAGGTTGCACAGCAGGATAAACAGCACCAGCGCCGTCAGAAAGCCGGTAAAGCGCTCGAACCCATGCCCAATAATCTGCTCGCCCTGCTCGGACACGAACTCATGCGTCATCTCGGCCAGGTGCTGCACCCCGCCGGGCGTTTCGACGCTCAGCGTCGCCCGCACCAGCAGGAAGTATCCCAGCAGCACCAGAAAGACGAGCAACTCCATGGCGACGGCGTTGGTAATAGGCGCATCTGGCCGTCCGGCATACGGCAGCCCGACGTGCAACGCGCTCAGCAGCCCGTCGACCGGGCGCGCGAAGAGGTGATTAAGGAATCGTGTAAAGAGAAGCTGTGTCGGCATGGTACGTTGCAGTTCAGTTTGATGCGTATATGGCAGTTCGCTCTGGAAGAGCCTCGGCGCAATGGAGGTCGTAGGCTAAACCGTCCAGGCCTTGACCAACCGTAACCCCTCGATTGTGAGCGAAAAAATGCCCAAACCAAGGCCGGTCGCGAGCGCGACGACAGAGCCATCCAGAAGTCTCAGACTACCATAGAGGACCCCCACGACGACCACCAGACGCACGAAGAATCCGGTCAACACCAGCCCCACTGGACGCGCCTTGTCCCCGCCATCCATGCGTTCCATCAGCGCTGTCAGCAGCCGCAGCCACTCCCATAACCCCGACGCGGAAATGGCCGCGCCGACCAGCAGCATCGCCCCGCTACGCCAGCCCAACTTCCACCACAGCACGGGCAGCGCGATCGCCGTCAGCACCAACAGCAATCGCAGCGCCCGCAGGATTGTCTGCCGAAAGTCCTGATCAGTAAAACCTTCCAGCTCGCGCACGGGCTAATCGCCCCGCTTCAGATAGCGCGAAGCCATCACGAAGATTTGAATAAACCCACCCACCGCGCCCAGCAAAATTCCGACAATCCCGATCCAGGTCGTATGGAAGTGCTTGTCCAGAGCCGATCCGGCGAACCAGCCAATAACACACCCGGCCGGCAGCGCGATCGCCAGCTGAATGAACGACTCCGCCTTCACCAGCTGGCCAAGCGTACCCGTTCCACCGCCGCCGCTACCGGCCCTGCCTTCGTCGTTGACTCGATTCTCTGCCATCGCCCAAACACTACCACCGCCAGTGGTTGGGGAACAGCAGCGGCTCCCTGACGGCCAGCCGCTCGCTATACTGGGGTGTCCCGACCCCGCCTGGTCCTTTCGCCCAAGTGACCGGTGTGCGGTCGCCCACACCCGCGAGAAAAGAGCCCTCCTTTGCCCCAATTTGAAAGCGACTTCGAACAAAATCTTTATCGGCAACGCCAGGAAAAACTTGAGGAGCTCAAGAACATCGGGGTGCGGCTCGGCCTCTCCGCCGCGGAAAGCGTGTACCCCAACCGCTTCCCGGCCGCCGACGAGACCCTCACCCTCGCGCAGATCCCCGACCTGATCAGGAAGTACGACAGCGAGACCGCGCCCATATCGGCCGAAGCGCTCGAAGCCGAAAAACTCACCGTCGCCGTAGCCGGCCGCCTCATGAGCCTCCGCCTGCAGGGCAAAGCCGGCTTCGCCCACCTGCAGGGCGGCGGCAAACGCCTCCAGATCTATGTTCGCAAGGACGATGTCGGCGAAGACCTCTTCGCGCTCTACAAGCTGCTCGATCTCGGCGACCACATCGGCGTCCGCGGCACGCTTATGCGCACCCGCACCGGTGAGCTAACCCTCAAGGCGCTCCCATTCCCCGGTCCCGACGGCCAGCCCAGGCCAGCCATCAGCTTTCTCGCCAAGGCCATGCTCGCGCTGCCCGACAAGTACCACGGCCTCGAAGACGTAGAGCTCCGCTACCGTCAGCGCTACGTAGACCTCATCATGAACTCGGGCACACTCGCCAAGGCCGAGACCCCCGCCCCCGTCATCCTGAGCGAAGCGAAGGACCCCGGTATTTCGCACGGCGCGTCACAAACTACTTCTCCCACCGCAACTCCGCCCGGCACCTCCGCCGTCACCGACACCGCCCAACCCAACGAAGAACACAACGACGCCCCCACGAACGTGCGCGAGGTCTTCATCAAGCGCGCCGGGATCCTCCGTGCCATCCGCAAGTTCTTCGACAGCCGCGGCTACCTCGAAGTCGAGACGCCGATGATGCACACGATCGCTGGGGGCGCCGCAGCCCGGCCCTTCAAAACCCACCACAACGCACTCGACATCCCGCTCTCGCTGCGCATCGCCCCCGAGCTCTATCTCAAGCGCCTCGTCGTCGGCGGCATGGACCGCGTCTACGAGATCAACCGCAACTTCCGCAACGAGGGCGTCAGCACCCAGCACAACCCCGAGTTCACCATGCTCGAGTTCTACCAGGCCTACAGCAACTACCACGACCTGATGGACCTAACGCAGGAACTCATCGAGTTCGTCGCGATGGAGGTTAATGGCACGACCAAAACCTGGTTCAACGGCACAGAGATCGATCTCGGCACATGGCAGAAGCTCAGCATGCGCGAGGCGATCGTTAAGTTCTGGCCACCTAATGTCCAAGGGAAGCCGTCCGAAGCAGACCTAGTGACGAATGAGGCGTTTCGCCGTTGGTCAGGTAATTACGAATTCATCAAGGTGCCATTGGAAGGAACGCCCGAGGAGCTTGAGGCGCCTCGTCAGCTCCTTGCAAGCAAGATAAGGGGCATCTTCATGGCCTTTCCAGGGGTGACCGCAGAAAGCGGCGGCAGAATGGGACCATCGCTGACACCTCTTGATGCGATCGGCCAACAGATCGCAACTCTCTTCGAGGTCCTTGCCGAATCCCACCTCATCCAGCCCACCATCATCTACGACTTCCCGCTAGCCGTCTCGCCCCTCAGCAAGGTCAAACCCGACGAGCCCGACTGGGTCGAGCGCTTCGAGTTCTACATTGGCGG
>CAXTFS010000206.1:0-6326 GCA_964243395.1 uncultured Acidobacteriaceae bacterium
ATCCTGAACAACTGGAGCCTGAACGGGCTGGGTATCTTCCAGAGCGGCCAGCCCTACAGCGTCATCGACTACTCGGGTGCGGTGGGCAGCATCTACTACAGCACGTTCGACGGCATCACCAACCCCGTTGTGCCGCTCGCTCCAGGCTGCAACGCGAAATCCGCCAAAACAGGCGATAACGGCGCGTTCTACAACCCGGCCACCGGTGCCGGCGCTGCGCTGAAGTCTTCCTGCTTCACGATTCCGCTGATCGCGCAGGGCACCATGGGTGTGCCGCAGGGCGACGCCTTTGAAACCGGCTTCACCACAGGCCAGCGCAACATCTTTCGCCAAACCTGGCAGCGGCGCCTCGACGTATCGCTTGTGAAGCAGATGCACTTCCATGAACGCTACGGGCTGCGGTACAGCTTCGATATCTTCAACGTCAGCAACACCTCCAGCTTCGACATCCCGGAGAACAACGTGTCGCAGAACGAGGGCTACAACAACGCCCCCGTCTACAGTACGGATCCCTACAGCCTCTACACGGCGGCCCCGGGGGGCCTGGGGGTCACAAGGCACACCATCGGCGCCCCACGGCAGATCCAGATGTCGCTGCGGTTCCAGTTCTAGAAGCAAGCTGCGCGGTTGCGGTAGTGACGGTGGCGGCGGTAGTGCGGTGAACTGCGTTGCCGCTGCTCTTGCAGTTGCAGTTCTAGCAGTTGCAGTTTGAATTGGGCATTCCCGAAGGGAACCTGCTTTCGGGCAACGATAAGGCCGTCTCCCTCGGCATAAGCTCCTCCCACGTCGGGTTCACCTTACCGTTGAGGGCAAGCTTCTGCGCGCGAGTCCACTGTTTCAGTTCGGTCTCGCGCGCATCGCATGGCGCACGATGGGAAAACGAGGCAACAGTCGAGACAGCAAGGGGGTGCTTGCCTTTCCCTAGGTCCATCCGTTCTGATAGGGCGACCGAAATCTGGAGCTCTCGTCTATGAAATGCCTTGCCCTCCTGTCCTGCGCTGCGCTTTGCGCCCTTCCACTTGCCGGCATGGCACAGATGCCCGCCGCGCGCCCGGCGTATCTTGACCCGAGCCTTCCACCGGCCGAGCGCGCCCATGATCTCGTCAGCCGCATGACCCTGGCAGAGAAGGCCTCGCAGCTTGAAGACTGGGCGGATGCGATTCCGCGCCTTGGCGTGCCGAGTTACCAGACCTGGAGTGAGGCGCTGCATGGGGTGGCCCGCGCCGGCTATGCCACCGTGTTTCCGCAGGCGATCGGCATGGCCGCTACCTGGGACCCGTCGCTGGTGCAGAGCATGGGCGACATCATCGCCATCGAGGGCCGCGCCAAGTTCGACGAAGCACAGCGTGAGAACAACCATCGCATCTTCTATGGGCTCACGTTCTGGTCGCCCAACATCAACATCTTTCGCGATCCGCGCTGGGGTCGTGGCCAGGAGACCTATGGCGAAGACCCCTTCCTGACCGGGCGCATGGGCACCGCCTTTATCGAGGGCGTGCAGGGCCCCGATCCGCTGCACCCGAAGGCCGTTGCCACGAGCAAGCACTTCGCCGTGCACTCCGGGCCGGAGTCGCAGCGCCATACCTTCAACGTCGATGTGTCGCCGCGCGATCTGGAAGAGACCTACTTGCCCGCGTTTCGAACCACCGTGGTGAATGGGCATGTGAAGTCGGTGATGTGCGCGTATAACTCCATCGATGAGCACTCCGCCTGCACCAACACGGTGTTGCTAAAGGATCATCTGCGCGATGCGTGGGGCTTCAAGGGCTTTGTGGTCTCGGACTGCGGTGCCATCACGGACGTGTATCGCGGGCATCATGATGCGCCTGACATCCTGCATGCCGCTGTGCTTTCGGTGAAGGCCGGCACCGACCTCTCGTGCTCCATCTTTGAGCCTGGCTTCAACACGCTGGCGAAGGCGGTGACACAGGGCGCCCTCACCGAGGACTACGTAACGCGCTCGGCGGAGCGGCTGTTTACAGCCCGCATGGAGCTGGGCATGTTTGATCCCCCGGGGTCTTCGCCGCTCGATGGTGTGCCGTTGGGCGAGGTAGCCTCTGACGCGCATCGCGCCGTGGCGCTCAAGGCAGCGAACGAGTCCATGGTGCTGCTGAAGAACACCGGCATCCTTCCATTCACGTCATCCCCGAAGTCGATCGCCGTGGTGGGACCCACGGCGGACCTGCTGACGGCGCTCGAAGGCAATTACAACGGCGAGCCGCTGAGGCCAGTCACGCCGCTTGATGGCATCCGGGCGCAGTTCGCGGGCAGCACGGTGCGCTATGCGCAGGGCGCGAACCTCGCAGACGGCTTCAGCGTTCCCGTGCCGCGCACCGTGTTTGGCGACGGCCTGAAGACGGAGTTCTTCGCCACTCCTGACCTGACCGGCAAGCCGGTGGCCGTGAAGACCGAGCCCGGGATCCAGTACGACTGGGTGAATGCGAGACCCGTCCCGGAGATCAAAACGCAGGATTACTCCGTGCGCTGGACGGGCACCTTTCGCGCGCCGGTCGCGGGCAAGTACACGCTGATCGTCACGGGCGGCGACGCCTTTCCATACTCGCCAAAGGAGACGTACAAGCTTCTGCTCGATGGCAAGGTCCTCGGCGAGGGCAACCTGAACCCGGGCCGGCAGGGAGCGGGCAAGGTTGAGACCGGCGCCAACGCGTCTGCGCCGCCCCCCATGTCGAATGGCAAGGCGGCGCGGCTGGAAGTCACCTTGAACGACACGGCACCGCACGCCTTTGCGCTGGAGTACAGCCACTCCGGCGACATGGCGGGCGGCGGCCCCACGCTGAGCTGGCAGCCACCAACCCAGCCGCTGCTCGATGAGGCCGTGACGGCGGCCCGGGCCTCCGACGTGGTCATTGCGTTCACGGGCCTGTCGCCGCAGCTGGAAGGCGAGGAGTTGCCACTGAAGATCGAAGGCTTCGCCGGTGGCGATCGCACCAGCGTGGACCTGCCGGCCGCGCAGGTGCGGCTGCTGGAGGCCGTCGCGGCAACGGGCAAGCCCGTAATCGTGGTGAACCTGAGCGGCAGTGCCGTGGCGTTGCGCTGGGCCAAGGAGCACGCGGCGGCGATCCTGCAGGCCTGGTACCCCGGCGTCGCTGGCGGCACCGCTGTCGCAGAGACTTTAGCGGGCGTGAACAACCCGGGTGGACGTCTGCCGGTGACCTTCTATGCGCAAACGGCGGATCTGCCGGCCTTTACGGATTACTCGATGAAGAACCGCACCTACCGCTACTACACGGGGGAGCCGTTGTGGGGCTTTGGCTATGGGCTCAGCTACACGAAGTTCACGGTTGGTCCAGTGAAGCTCGGGGCCAGGGAGGTCAAAGCCGGCGACCCACTAAAGGCCACGGTAAAGGTTCGCAACACGGGGAAGATGGCAGGCGATGAGGTCGTGGAGGCCTACGTCAAAACGCCGCAAAACGGTGGGCCGACCCGGTCGCTTGCCGGCTTTGAGCGTGTGCATCTCGGGCCCGGAGAAAGCCGCGAGGTCACGCTGGACCTCAGTCCGCGCTCACTCTCCAGCGTCGATGACAAGGGCGATCGCGCGGTGCTGGCGGGGACATACCACCTGAGCGTAGGGTCGACACCGCCCACCGAGACAGGCGAAACGTCTGAGGCGGATTTCACCGTCAGCGGTTCGACTCCGCTTCCCAGGTAAGCCGTGGGGAGCAGCGGAGACGTGCGCAGACCCGTAAACAGACCCTCGCAGAGAACCGGTGCTGCGCACTCTTTGGTGTGGTGAAAGCTCGATGCGGTGCCCGCCAACGTAGGCTGCGCGACTGCACACGTAGCTCCATCCAAAGCAACGTGGCTAGCAAAAAGACGGTCGAGCTGAATGAAGCGCAGCGCAGGGACGCGGAGTACGCCGCCAATGCCAAAGCGCTGGATGCAGATACAGAGGTCCCGGAAGCGGTGCGCGCCTTGGCACGCGACAAACGCGTGGCCGTGCGGCGAGCGGGCGCCCCTGATCCAAAGGGCAAGTGTGTTGTGTACTGGATGCAGCGGGCACAGCGAGGGCTCGACAACCATGCGCTGGATAAGGCGGTGGAGCTTGGCAATGCGCTCGGGCTGCCCGTAGTCGCGTACTTCGCGGGCATCAAGAACTTTCCGCACGCCAACCTGCGGCACTATGCGTTTTTAAACCAGGGCCTGCCGGATGTAGCGGAGGATTGCGCGGCGCGCGGCGTCGGATTCGTGATGCGACGTGCTCCCCATGAGGATCACGAACGCTTCTTCGCCGATGTGCACGCAGCGGCCGTTATAGGCGATGAGAACCCGATGCGCGAACCGGAGCGTTGGCGAATACGTCTTGCGGAGCGGCTGAAGGTGCCGTTTTGGACCGTCGATGCGGACGTGATCGTGCCGTCAAAGCTGCTTGAAAAAGCACAGTACTCCGGCGCCGTGGCGCGGCCGCGCATCACGCGCATGATGCCGGAGTTCCTCGTACCATTCAAAAATGGGAAAGCAGCCGAGCCGTGGCACACACCGAAGGGCCTGCAGGCCGATGACGTCCACGAGGACATGACGCGCGGCTGGACCGGGTTCGATCGCAGCGTGAAGCCGGTCCAGGCATGGCAGGGTGGGCGCAAGGAAGCGTGGCGCCGCCTCGACATCTTCGCAAATGAGAAGCTGGAAAAATACGCGGACAACCGCAGCCATCCGGAAAAGGACGCGACCAGCCGGCTGTCGCCCTACCTGCACTTTGGCCATATCGGCCCGCTGACGATCGCGCTCGCGGTGAACAAGGCGGTTGAGAAGAACAAGAAGCTCGCCCCGGCACGTGACGGCTACTTCAACGAGGTCATCACCTGGCGCGAGTTGAGCGTGAACTTCTGCCGCTACCAGCCGGAGTACGACAACTTCGGCTGCGTGGACAACTGGGCGCGCGAGACGATCGAGAAGCACGACAAGGACAAGCGTGACACGCTGTACACGCTCGCCCAGATGGAGGCGTCGGAGACCTACGACGACCTTTGGAACGCGGCGCAGACCCAGATGGTGCGCTTCGGCTGGATGCCGAATTACCTGCGCATGTACTGGGGCAAAAAGATCGTCGAGTGGACAAAGGATGTCCACGCTGCGATGGAGGTCATGGTCCACCTCAACGACAAATATTTCATCGATGGTCGCGATCCAAACGGCTACTCGGGCATTGCATGGACCGCACTGGGTAAGTTTGACCGGCCCTGGCCCGAGCGCAAGATCTTTGGCAAGCGCCGCTACATGAGCGGTGCCAGTGCAGCAAAGAAATTCGACGCGAAGGCCTATATTGCCGACGCGGGAGCGCTGCCCAAATGAGTTCCCTTCTGGAAAATGCAGAGGTTGTGGAGCTTGGCGCGGAGGCAAAGGAGCGGCTTCTGCAGGACGCGAACCCGGAGCCGCTCTCGGCTGCGGATGACACGACCCCCGAAGGCAAACTCTGGCGGCCGCGACGTGTCTTCATCACTCCCGAAGCCTTCGCGATGCCCTATGGTCGCAACATGCTGGAGCGGGCGGAGGCCCTGGGTGCTGCGGTCGTACGGCTCAAGAGCAATCAGCTGCGAGGCCTGGTGGAACCGCCGGCCAAGGGCGCACCCGACGACGACAAAGCCGCACAACGTGCGTACGCACAGGCGAAAACCAGCTTTGCCATCGTGGTGTCACCTCCGGGACAGCGCAAATTGCAGCCCATTCCACCCTCAGCCGACTGGCAGTTTCACGTCGCGCAGGGCTGCCCCGCACACTGCCAGTACTGCTATCTTGCAGGCTCGTTGAGCGGCCCACCGGTGACGCGTGCCTACGCCAATCTGCCGGAGATCCTCGAAGGCCTGCGCAGCTACGCAGGCACAGGTGCGGTCACCTCGGCTTCGCGCGATCGGGCGCATGAGGGTACGACCTTTGAGGCTTCCTGCTACACCGATCCGCTGGGGATCGAGCATCTGACCGGCGCGCTGGCCGAAAGCATTCGCTTCTTCGGCCAGTGGGATGCGCCTGTGCAGTTGCGCTGGACGACCAAGTTTGATGGCGTTGCGCCCCTGCTGGCGATTGAGCACAACGGGCGAACACGGGTGCGTTCCAGCGTGAACGCGCCGGGTGTCTCGCGTGACGCAGCGCATCGCCGCGTTGCGGCGCATGGCGATGGCCGGCTACCCCGTGGGCCTGACGATTGCGCCAATCATGCCGGTAGACAACTGGGAGATGGAGTATCGCGGGTTGCTGGACGCTGTCTCAACCGCACTCGCTGGGGTAGAGCAGGTCGATCTCACCGTTGAACTGATCACGCATCGCTTCACGCCCGGCTCAAAGGAAGTGCTGCTGAGCTGGTATCCCAAAAC
>CAXTFS010000207.1:0-6325 GCA_964243395.1 uncultured Acidobacteriaceae bacterium
ACTTTGAACGCTAGTGCGATCCCGGCAGAAGGTCGCCCTTCAAGAGGGACAGGATGCACCACCGAGACCCGTGGCGACAATCGGCTGGGTGGAACCGGAGGCAAACTGGAGATAGTTGGCCACCTCCGGATCGAAGCGGGGCCAGGCAGGCGATCCCGGTGCCGGCGTCGGCGTCCCGGTGCGGGCGAAGCTGGTCCAAAGTGTCTGGATCTCCGCCCCAACCGTACGATCGTCGGCGCTGATGGGGTGAGCGGGGCTGGTCGATGGCGGAAAGCCGAAGACAAAGCGCAGCTCCGAGGAGTGCTGTGCCGGCCTGGACGATCCAGCCGAGCGGTCGAATTGATAGACAAAGGTCGGAAAGCCATGGCTCGCATGCCAGGTAGCGACCTGCCGCACGGGACAGCGAAAGTCGCGGTCAGTCTGAAAGCGCGCCCCCGCATCACCCTCAAGTGAGTTGGCCGCGGGCTGCGCATAGATCGCTTCGAGGGCCGGGGCGCGCTGGACTCCAACAGCGTAGGCGATCAGGTGATTTGTAGCTTCGGCTGATTGCGCCCCGGGCACGATCTCCTGCACATTGGAGCCGATCACCAACGGCACCGGGGCCTCACGACCCTCCGCGAAGATCCGGGACGGCAACGCGGGCAGCACATAGCCATCGACCGAGGCCCCACGATAGCCCCAGAAGTTCTCCGGCGGAGGCTTCGGCGCGTTGTGCTCTGCGGTGAGCACGTCCGCCGTGGACGCTTGACGCATGGTTGCGGGATCGGAGCCGAGTGCCTCCGCCACAGGCGCCCAGGCATCCTCGGATTGCTGCCGGCTTGCGGTGGGCATAAGACCAAGCACCTGGCCGCTCTCCTCCAGCGCCCGCTGGAAAAATCCGCGGGACAGGGGTGAGGCCATCATCAGCCCTGTATCCACAGCCCCGGCGGATTGGCCGAACAGGGTGACGTTCATGGGATCTCCGCCGAACGCAGCGATGTTGTCGTGTACCCAGCGCAGCGCGGCTACCTGATCCATCAAGCCGTAATCACCAGAGCCGCCATACTTCGATTCCGCATCAAGTGATGGCGTGCGAAAGAACCCGAAGACGCCAAGCCGATAGTCAAAGGTGACCAGCACGACGCCGCGAGGCACAAGCTGCAGTCCGTTGGAGAGCTCTTCTGCTGCGCTGCCGGCGGTGTTGGAGCCCCCATGGATGTAAACCATCACCGGATGCCGGGAGCCCACCGCCGGCGCCCAGACATTCAGGAAAAGGCAATCCTCGGTGCCGTGCTCGGCGGAGCCGTTATTCCAGCCAAACTTCTGCTGCGCACATGGGGCGCCATGCGCCACAGCCGATCGTGGCGCGCGGCCATCGGGGCTCAAGGGACCGAACGGTTGCGGTGGACGCCAGCGAAGCGCTCCAACCGGCGGCTTCGCATAGGGAATGCCCAGGAACGCGCGGACGCCCGGCGCCGGCTCCGCGCCTTCGATCCTGCCGCCGGCGAGTGTGACGAGCGCGGCAGGACTCGGGTCGTAGTGGACCTGAGCGGAAGCACGGATGGAGCAAGCAAGCGCAAGGACGAGCGCAGCGCAGGTTGTGTGGGTCATCGTGTAGCGGTCTCCAACCGGATGCAAGGCGGAATCAACGGGGTTCAACGGGGCTCAACGCGCCGAACTCGTGCTGTCGGCGACTGGCATGGAGCCAGAGGGAGCAACAACGAAGTCGACGCCGTCTGCGTTCCCCGCGTCGGAAGACGGTGTCCGGAGACCGAGCGGTTTGGGCCCGCTTAGCTCGCGCGCCGAACGCAACCCCCAGCCCTGCAGCTTGCCCGGCCCCGTTTGATCGAGCAGCACCACATCGGCAAGCAGAGGCCCAGGGTAGAAGTCCTCCAAAGGAGCGCTGCGCCGCGCTGCGTCGCGGCTCGGGGCAGCCGTGGCCGGCTCCCACACCCAGACGATGTTGTTCAAGTGATGCGCAGCGAAGCTCTGGTGAACCTCACGCAGCAAAGCCTGCGAGCCCTCTGGTCCAGGGCGCGCACTCCACCAAAGGCCGTCACTGTTCGGCGCCGGCAGCGCGCTCACGAGCACCGCTATGTTCTCCTTCCCCAGCCGCTCCAGCAGATGGGCAAAGTCTTCGACCTGCTTGGTCCAGCGCTGATGCAGAGAGGTGCCGGGGCGGCGCAGCTCGCTCCACTCGAAGTCATCAAGAGGCACGTTGTTTCCTCCCGTCGGAGAGGGTGGCGTCCAGCGTAGCAGAGATACCTGACCGGCCTTCGTCGCGCTGCGCACCCGTTCGAGCACATCCGTTGCACTCGGATCATGCACGGGGATCTCAACGATCTGTGGAGCCTGCGATCTCTGGCCCGCCCCTGGCATCGGTGCCGCCGCCGCAGTCAGAGAAGCAGGGAACTTCGCCAGCAACGCTTTCGCGGCTGCACTCGCCGCTAGGTCCACAGGTGCTGGTGGATTCACCGGGGCTGGCAGCGGTGCAGGCAAGCGCGAATCACCCCGATCTATGACGCTTGGAGCGTGGAATACCGCCTGCAGCTGCGCCGTGGAATTGGACCCTTCGGCCGAGCCGCTCCACATCATCATGTAGGCCCAGCGCGGCTGCTTGGCGAGCAGCTCGAGCGTGGGCATGGTGCCGACCTCCGCCAGAGCTATGGGTTTGTGGCTACCCGCCAGCGCCAGCATGCTGTTGTAGTAGGGCTGCTCAAAGGCTCCGTAGATGTCCATCGCCACTACGTCCGCATAGTTTGGGCCGGGCCAGTACTGATCCACCGGTCCTGCATTGCCGGACGGTGCATTCACATTCCACACCCAGATCAGGTTGTTGAGGTGGTGCACGTGCACGTAACGATCGAAGATCATGCGATAGATTGCGACGGTTCCCTCCGGACCGGGACGGCCACCCCACCAGAACCAGCTGCCGTTCATCTCGTGATAGGGCCGAAACAGGACGGGTACACCGGCATCCTGCAGCTCGCGCAGGTAACCAGCGATGCGATCCACCTGCCGCTCCCAGCGGGCATGGAGGTCAGTACCGGGTGTGAGCACCTGCGCAAACTCCCAGTCCGTTAACTTGCCCTGCACGCTGTCACGAAACGTGACGGGCTCGTCTTCGGTGGGACGAACGGCATGCCAGCAGAGGGCAATGACCGAGCCCGCACGGTATTGGCGGATGACCTCCTGGATCATGGCAGGGCGACTCAGCGTGGAGTCCTTGTCCTCGCCGGCCGAGAAGCCGAAGTCCTGACCGAAGACCGCGGGGTAGTGGCCCGTGAGCTCGTAGACACGATCGCTGTAGCGCGACACGGTGTTTGGGAAGTTGTGCTCACCGCTTAGGATGGCTTTGCCGGAGACTGCGTCGATCTCCTTGAGCAGGGCACGTGCTGCGGGTGTGGCATCCGGATTCACGGGGGCGGCATCGGGCTGCTGCGCGTGGATCGACAAACCGAGACCCGCGTGGAGCGCCAAACCGAGACCAAGGCTTTTGATTGCGCTACGACAAAGAGAGATCACCGTTGTTTCGTCCTTGCTGGAATCGACGTCACCATGATGCATCATCGCGATCTGCTTCGGCGTGGCGGCGAGCAATCCCTCCCAGCGTTTGCACTACCGGGGTAAGAGCTCATAGCTGGTGAAGGCCAGCATCCTGCTGTCCGGCGACCAGGAAGGAACGTTCATCGTGCCGCGTCCACCGAGCAGCCTGGCGAGCGTGCGTACTTTTCTGTCGGCGAGCGACAAGACGCGTATTTCGACGTCCTGATTCGCTGGATGGCCTTGCGTACCTGGCTTGTACGCGAGGAAGGCGATCATTTCACCGTCGGGTGAGATGTGTGGGAACCAGTCGCTGGTTTCGCTGACCAGCAGTTGCTCCTGCATGCTTCCATCGGGGTGCATGCGCCAGATCTGCATGTGGCCGGTCCGGTCCGACTGGAAGTAGATGTATTGACCGTCCGGCGAGAACTCGGCCACGTCGCTCTGCGGCGCGAGGCGCGTTGCAGGGCCACCGGCAACGGGGACCGTATAGGCCTCGAACGCGTCACCATGCTGGCCGGTGAAGGAGATGGTCTTGCCGTCCGGAGACCACCCGTGAAAGTAGGCGGGGCCGTCCTGGGTCACCCGCCTGGGCGTCCCCCCGGCGGTGGGAACAACGTAGATGCGAGCCTGCCCATCAGGGTCCCCGTTACCTATAGCCACCATGCGGCCGTCGGGCGAGATGCCGTGATCCCCGTTGAGTTTCGTCTCGGGGGCCGTTGCGATGGGCGTTGAGGAGGTGGAGCGCGGAACGGTGCTGTCGATGGGGTGGATGCCGTTATCGAGCACAAGACGCTGCAGCGTGCCGCCTTGATCGAAGATCAGCGCTTTGCCATCGGGCGTCCAGTTGGGGTCCTCGAACTGCGCAGGCGCGGTGTAACGGACGCGACGATCCGTTGACGCAACAAGGACCGACTCTAGGGTGCTGTGCAGCACAGGTTGCCCGCTGGTCGCGGACAGAGGCTCGATCTGAACGTTGGAAAAGACCGCGGTTTCGGTCACATTCTCGTCATGCGAACACACACCGAGCCCGACATAGAAGTCGCCCGTGATGTCGACACGCACTGCCGCACCCGAAGACACCATCCTGCCGCTGGCATCAGGAAGAAAGACATAGGCGTAGTTTCCACGCTTTTCAAGGCGCACCCGGTGCGGTCCCAGGCCGTAGGTCTCGACCTCATGGGTGTCCGCGCCGGTGGCGTCGCGGTATTGCAGAGAGGTGAGCCCGTCGCCGTGACGAGCGACATCGGCATAGATGGCATGCGGATCAAGCGACTGACGGATCATCAGCACGGCTTTCCGATGCGCATTGCCCTTTTCGCCGACAAAATCGATGTCGGCCGTCAGCGCCACATCACCGGACATCTTCTTCCAGACATAGTGGAAGTCATCCATGCCAAACCAGAGATTGGCGCCACTTCCAGAGACGGTATAGCTGCCCTTTGCCGCATCGTAGCGACCAGCCCCGGGACGGAGAATCGTCCCGAAGTCGCCCTGACCCTGGAACTGGCCGAGGCCTCCATCGCTTGTCTGGCTGTGGGCGACAGCAGCACCCAGGCACAACGGTAAAGCGAACCACAAAGCCCAACGATGCGTTGAAACGAAACTCATGCGTCCATCCAAGAAGGAGATTGCTGCAAATATAAGGGGAAGATCCTGACCTGCAAAGGTCAGGCCATGTGCCCACGCGGAGCTAGAGCGGTTTCATCGTCTGAATCCTGTCTACGGAGACCGGGGGATGGGCTTGTGGCGCCGCCGCCACTAAGTTGTCCACCAGCGCCCGGCATTCCCCTATGCCGGTTGCGAGCAGTTCTCGAAACGACGTGATGCGCGACATGGCCCAGAGTACCCCCGCCACCATCCATGCCGGGCTTGCATGGAGCAACGAGTTCCCCGTGGGATACAGCCGGTATCCGAGCCGCCGAATCAGCGTGAAGCTCTCTTGCACGCCGCGCGCGATCGTCCTCGACTCTCCCCAGGAGGCGCCACCGCCGCGTCGAACGCCCGCGATGGATACGCTCTCGAACCCGATGCACAACGGGACATGGCAGCGTAGCCAGAGCAGCATATCGGCTTCAAAAACGGCCGGCAGACCTGCCGCGATGAACACATCCACCGAAGCTCGACGGTTCATCTTGCTCTTCTGACCAGGGCCCCCAATCTTGGCGTTTAGCCTGCCATCCTTTCCGATGGTGGCCTGCACGAATGGCATGCCGAATGAGCAGCGAACGGCACCCACGGCTTCCAGCAGTCGCTCCGGCTCAAAGGTGTTGAACATGAACTGGATGTTTCTCGCCGCGCTGCGGCACAGTGCCGGCAGCACCGCGTCGACCTGGTGAGCGAGCAGTGTAACGATGACGAGATCGTAGGGCGTACGCTCATCCAGCGCATCGACCACGTGGACTTCGGCCCGTTCCCCTTTGGTGTTGACGATGCCACCGTCGTTCTGCAGCTGCTGCAGTCGCACGGAGCCCGGGCGAGCAACGGCGGTGACTTCATGACCACCATAGCGACAAAACTGAAACGCAAAGGTGCTGCCGATACCGCCGACACCGACAACGGCAATCTGCAAAGTTTGAGAAGAAGACATGCAATTCCTCCAGGGTGTTGTTACTCGCTTCCAGGCGGAGGCGTCCGGTGCTCCACAGAGAGAGTACGCGGGTGACCGCCGGTAGGTCGCCCCTTGGGTACAGACACTCCGATCTTCTGCTTACGGACAGACGTAAAGAACCATCTGTATACGGGATCAGGACCGAAGCACCACCTTGTGTCAAAGGACTCGAACCTCGGGGTAGTGGATGCG
>CAXTFS010000208.1:0-2100 GCA_964243395.1 uncultured Acidobacteriaceae bacterium
AGCTGGCGCTACGCAGCTCGCCTCCCCAGTCTTGGGACGATCCTGCACGGGGCCAAGCTCGCATGCCACGGAAGGGGCATAGGCATTTCCCCGGTTCGGTACGATCATTGCCTCGAAGCTACGACGTCAGCGAGGAAAGACATGGCCAAGGACGATACCGCACTTAACCAGGACCTCAACTCGGGCAGTTCTTTTTCGCCCGCGCACCGGCACGTGCAGGACGATTCGCCTCAATCCACTGTTTCGGCCAAGGATGAACAGGCCGCCCTGGACAGGCTGGGTATGGAAAGTGCCAAGCGGGCCTCGCACCGCTTCCAACGCAATGCGGAGCGGATTCCTACCGACACCCTGTTCACCAAGTAAGTTCACGGGTGATTCCGCCAGGTCAGGACATCGGCCTTTGGCTCGCGATTTTGCAGCGCAGTGACGTGCAGGTACACCGCCGCGGCGACATCGATATCGTTGTCCAGTTGTTTGCTTAGCGGCCTGATTCAGATCGAAGACATACTAGGAAAAGAGGAAGGCTCCCAAACAGGGAGCCTTTTCTATCTGAACGTGCGTTCTCAACGCTGTTCCGTCACCTGCGTGGCGTAGCGAAGATCATCGGGAAGATGGTTTGACAGTCTCAACCGTACTACCGTACTAATACGGTGTGCTTCCGTTGCGCATCTCCGCGAGCTCCGGTGTTCCGGTCTACCTGCAGCTGGAGCAGCAGATCAAGCAGGCTGTTGCCTCCGGCCTGCTGCAGCCTGGGGATGCGCTCGCCTCCACGCGCCGTACCGCGGCCGATCTCCGCATTAACCCGAACACCGTCGCCCGCGCCTTCACCAATCTCGAGCGCGAGGGCGTCATTCGCACCGTACCCGGCTCCGGCACCTTTGTCGCCGACCCCGCCGAACAGCCCAATGCGCTGCTGAAAGCCGAGAAGCTGCGCCGCCTCCGTCCGCTTGCCCAGCAGTTCGTGGTCGAGGCCGCGCAGCTGCGGGTCGGCCCGGAAGACCTGCACAGGCTGCTCGACGCTGCCGTCAACGAGCTCAAACGCAGCACCAGATCGGAAGGAGAACGATGACCCCCTTCGCCATCCAGACCCAGTCGCTCACCAAGTCTTACGGCCTCGGCCGCGCCAAAAGGAACGTCGTCGACGGGCTTGACCTCCGTGTACCGGAAGGCTCCATCTATGGACTCCTGGGGCGCAACAGCGCTGGCAAGACGACGACGATCCGCATGCTGACGGGTCTTGCCCGAGCCTCTTCGGGCACGGTGGAAGTCCTCGGCCTGAACCCGGCCGAAGATCCCTCCCGCATCGCCATGCTGCGCCAGGTTGGCTTTGTCGCGGAGGACAAGGCGCTGGTCGGCACCACGCCACGCAGGCTCTTCGCCATTAATCGCGAATACTATCCGGACACCTGGTCGGACGCCCTCGCCCAGAAGGTGGTCGATCAACTTGAGCTCCCACTGGATACCCCGTTTCTTAAGCTCTCGCTCGGCAACAAGACCAAATGTGCGCTCGCGGTGGCCATCGCTCAACGCTCCCGCCTGTTGATCCTCGACGAGCCGACGACCGGCCTCGATCCCGTCGCGCTCGACGCTCTTCTGCGGCTGCTCGTCGAGGACTGCACTGCGGACGGTCGCACGGTCTTTCTCTCCACCCATCAACTCGCGGAGATCGAACAGATTGCCGATCACATCGGCATCATGGACCGTGGCCGCCTTCTGCTTCAGGGGCCACTTGATGATCTCCGGGCCAGCTTCCTGCGCGTCACCGCTACCGGTCCTGCGCTTCCGTCTTCCGGCCCCTATGTCCTGCATGCAAAGCACGAGCGCAACGCTACGCAGTACATCGTTCGGCGGGCCCCGGAGGTCTTTCTGGATGAACTCACGAGGGCTGGCGCCACCATCGTCGAGCAAAGTCCGCTTTCGCTCAACGAGATCTTCCTCGAGCTCTGCCGCAACGCCGAGCCTGACGCGGAGGCACGTCCATGATGACCGTCGCCACGCTCGATTTTTCTCTTATCGTCGGTCCGGTGATCCTGTTCATCTTTTACGCCGCGCGCAAAAACAGGCGCAGGCTGGCGGAGATCGAGCGTGACGGTCCCGCGC
>CAXTFS010000208.1:2110-2997 GCA_964243395.1 uncultured Acidobacteriaceae bacterium
CCCCTCAGCCCGGAGTCCCCGGCCTTTCCACGCCCCCTGAGGCCTCTGCTGCGCGGCTTTCCGAAGCCGCAGCGCCAGTACCTGGGAGAGCAGCTCTCGCTCAGCTTGTTTGGCGGCATGATCCTGGGCTGGTCAGGCACTGTGCTGCTCAGCACGCCCCTGCTGCGATCGAGCATCACGGCGAACGACTTCATGCTGACCACAGCCGCCGCGGTCTGGTACACGTACCTGCAGAATGCCCTGCTGGTCGCAACCCTTGCCGGGTTCGGCGCTGCGATCACCGGCTTTGTCGCTGTGGGTACCTTTACGAACGGAGCGCAGGGCGCCTTCCAACACACGCGCCCCCTCACGCGGAGATTTTTATTCTGGACGCGCACTCTGTCTGCGTTGGCGACCCTGCTGGTCGCCGCCACGGTTGCCATGCTGATCTCGCTCGGAATCATCCTGGCCTGCTACGGACCGGTCTGGCGACACCTGCTCGATGGCGGCCCCGCCCCGGTCTTGCTCCCATCCGTTCACCCGGGCGCTGTCAGACTCGGCCTGAGTCCCCGGCACCTCTACCAGGCTGTTGCGTTGCTGCATACCTCAGCGCCGCGCATTTTTCTGTCCGTGCTCACCACGCTTACGCTCATCTTCAGTACGTGCGTCGCGCTGGTCTCACAGCCTTTTACCGGCACTCCAAAGCCGCGCAACACTGCGGGCGTCTTTCTGGTGATGGCGATCGCATTTGGCTCCCTGGTTCCCCGCATGCTCGGCTATCTGCCGCGCTCCCGCTGGTCAAACAGGCTCTTCCTCTACAGCAGACTCGGCACACCGCCGCCCTACGCGGCTGCCCTTACGCCACTACTGCTGTCCGCCGCTCTGCTCCTGCTTGCACAGTTCTTCGT
>CAXTFS010000208.1:3007-6298 GCA_964243395.1 uncultured Acidobacteriaceae bacterium
GCAGAAGGGACTGAATTGTATGCAGATCTTCGCGTTTCTACGGCTCAGACGCAATCGACTTATCACCGCAATGATTGGCTCTCTTTTTGTCGTGGTCGCCGCTCTCTTGCGCACCAGCGGAGACGGCTTTATCGATGTGGGGGTGCTCTGGCATCACTTCTGTGGCTGTCCACCCAGGCTTGCGGACACGATGCTGCTGCTCGTCACGCCGCTCGGCATCGATATCATCGCCGGGATCTGCCTGGGTGCGGCTACCGCCAGCAATCTTAGTCCGATACTCAAAGGTGAAGCCCTCTTCCTGCTTACCCGTCCCATCTCACGGTTCCGCGTTCTGGCCGTTCCTCTGGTGTTTGTCACAGTCCTGCTGCTGCTGTTCCCATTGCTTGCCTGGATCCTGCTGCTGGGCTGGCTTACCCTGGTCCACGCACCTTCGCTCCACCACCTGACAGACCTTATGCAACTGGTTGCGCCCGTAGCCGCAATCGGTGCGCATCCATCCTTGCTGCAGATAGTCCGCGTTCCGCAGATGTTTACGCTGTACGTTGCCGCCGTTGCTGTGGGTCTTTGCGCTTACGTCCTCTTTGCCTCACAACGCTGGCTTCTTCTTGCTGCCAGTCAGCGACTCCGGCTTGTCGGAAGTTTTCTGCCACTCATCTTCTGCCTGCTGCCTGCCATCAACCTGTTGTTCGGCCGAGGGATCATCCATTGGCTTTTGCTCGTCCCTGGCTTCTCACCGGCCTTTCACCCACCTTCGCCGGAAGCCATCCTGGTCCACTTGCTCTTTGTCGCCGCCTGGTTCACCTTCACCGTGCACACCGTTCGCCGGCTCGAGCTCTAGATCCCGGCAGTTTGTCGTCGTCATGCTTCAAGCTGATGGTAGAGCCGGTAGTGTTCCCCATCGATGCCGAAGTAGGGGCGAAAGATGACCGGTCCATCCGATCCCGTCACGATCCACTCCGAACCGCCATCCACCTTCTGCCTAGCCGCCAGCAGCTGCGCACGGGTGTAGGTAGCTCTTAGATTACCCAAAGCAAACAGGGTTAACGGACCTCCCATGAGAGCTACTGTCCCGGGGTGACGCGGGTCGATCGCCTTCAGGTACAGGGGCATATCCAGTGCGTATTCGATGGTGTCGCTGTCCTTCCACTCACGGGTCAGGGCGGCGAAGGTGCCCGGCTCAAGTGACGTGTCGAACGGCTTACCGTTGATGCGCACAGCGGTATTTGGGCCTGCCCAGGCCGGCACGCGCAGGTACACGGTAAAGGTCGCTGGCCGCGGTGCGACGACACGCAGAGTAGTTACGGAGGCCAGAGGGTAATTTGTCCGCTGCTCCAGCGCGTACGGAGCACCGCCTTGCTGCCAGTGCACGCGCGACGGGACAAACAGGTTCACATACACGGCGCCCGGCGCGCGGAAGTAGCTGGAGATGCCGTAGTCTGCGGTTACCTGCGGAAAGGTTCCGGAGCAGCAGGGCCACTTATCCTGGTGCAAGAACTTGGTCGCGTTGTTGTTGTAGTCGGCGTAGTAGAAGCTATGTCCATCCGGCTGGATCGGCTTTGCGCCGAGGATCGTGTTGTAAAGCACCGCCTCCATGCTGTCGCCGAAGGTGCTCTGCCCGGTGATGCGCAGGAGATAGCGGCATACCTTGAAGTGTCCGTAAGCGCCACATGGGGTCTCAAAGCTGGCGTGGGTATCGTTGAGGCTCCGGGCCAGGTCATCGCTGTCCGGTGCGCGGAAGGACTCGTTCGGTCCCCAGCCGCCTGTTGCAAAACTCTGCGCCTGGACAAAGCGAAAGCCGTTCTGTGCGGCGCGCAGGTGCTTCTCACTGCCGGTAACCAGGTAGGCCTGCAGCGCAGAACACAACGCGTTCAAGTGGCTGTAGGCATGTTGGCCCGGAAGCAAATTTTGCCCCGTGGCCAGCGGATCAAAGTAGGTATCGTCCTGGAGAAAGCGCACTGCCAGGTCGCGATAACGCTCGTTGCCGCTGCGCTTGTAGGCGAGAAAGAGATTTTCGGGCAGCGTGTAACTTTCGTCCCAGGTCCAGGCGATGTTGGGGTGGGGACGAGCCGCCATCTCGGGACGCGAAAGGGCTTTCGGTGGCAGAAAGGGAACAACCACGTCGGTGGCGTGATCAAGGACCGCCATGGCCTTGCTATCGCCAGCGAACTGGGCCGCGTCGATTAAACCGCAGGTGATCTTGTCGGACGTGTAGGCGGGCAGGCAGTATTTTTGCCAGAACCTCGGTGAGATCGTCTGCGCATAGCTCTGTACCAGCCGATGCACCCTCTGCTGTGTGGGCTTGTCGCCGGTCGCGGCATAGGCGCGGGCCAGGCCGGAAAGGTACTGGCCAAAGGCGTGCCCCGGGACGTAGCCCGTGAAGTTGGTGGGTGGGTCGAAGTCCTTGGACCACGAGTACCAGCCGCCCATATCGTCCCCTGGTGCCGGCCTGCCGGCGGCCTGCCGGAAGGGCTTCAGCAGAGCATCCTCACTGAGGCTCATGAAGAAGCTGTGGTTCTGATTGAACTGATCCAGCATGGGGCCGGGAAGCAGCTCCACGTCGCTATAGGCGAGCTGGTCAAGCTTTGTGCGACCGCGATCCGCCGACACCACCGACGACCGTGCACGCCGGCCCAGCATCATCGTTCCAGCTGCCAGGGCGGTGCCTTTCAAGAGGGAGCGGCGCGTCGGGTGCAGTGGGTGCGGTGGGTGCGACATAGAAACCCTCCACAGCGACAAGGATTGCCGAAGGTGTGCCGGCGGAGGAACCGACCCGGATGCACTTTCTTCGCTGTCACTGATGATAGTGGCACGCTGCGCGTCACCCTGGCACGCTGCGCCTGATCGTGGCACGCTGCGCCCGGGGGCAAGCACGCGTGGTCGACAGAATGGTGGGCCTTTCGAACGGAGTCAGCGCAGCAGCATGCTGACGATGCTGGCGCTCATCAGGTTAGCCATGGTGCCGGCGAGCATCGCCCGCAGGCCGAGCTTGGCGAGTTCGTTACGTCGGTTGGGGATGAGGGCGCCGATGCCGCCGATCTGCATGCCGACTGAGCCGAGGTTCGCGAAACCGCACAGCGCAAAGGTGGCGATCGCGAGTGTGCGTGGAGAGACCTGGCCGGCGCGCGCCATTTGGCCGAGTTGCGTGTAGGCGATGAACTCGTTGAGCACGGCGCGCGTGCCGATCAGGTTGCCAACCTTGCTGGCGTCGGCCCAGGGAATGCCGATCATCCAGGCAATCGGCGCGCAGAGCGTGCCCAGCGCATTGCCAAGCGAGTGCGGGAAGGGGATGTG
>CAXTFS010000209.1:0-6291 GCA_964243395.1 uncultured Acidobacteriaceae bacterium
GGAAGAGGAAGATCATGATGATGCCGTGCATCGTGAAGAACTTGTTGTACGTGTCCGACGCCACCAGATCGGGCTGCGGCGTCAGCAGTTCAAGACGAATCAGGCCCGCAAATGCGCCGCCGATAAAGAAGAAGAACGTGATCGAGATGAGGTACAGCATCGCGATCCGCTTGTGATCCGCAGTCAGCAGCCAGCTCAGCAGGCCATGCTCGTTGTTGATGTAGTTCCGCTTCGGCAGGCGGGCGGTGCTCTGGTCGGGCAGAGAGACGATAGTGTTTGCGCTGCTCATGGCTTCACCGTATCGGGGGTTGTCGGCGTGGAAGGTGTGGTCGGTGTCGTAGGCGCGGCTTGGTTGCTGTCGGAGGTCACCAGAGTCTGCTGCAGGCGGTACGTGGTCTGCAGATTCTTGATGTACTCCACCAGGGAGATGAGGCCGTCTTCGCTCACCTGGCCCTGGTACGTGGGCATGATGGGAGCGAACCCGGCAGTGACATGCTGCGAAGGATTGAGGATCGACTCCCGCAGGTACGCGTCGTTCACCAGCACCTGGCTGCCATCGGTCAAGGTGAGTTTGGAGCCGTACACGCCGGCGAGGTTGGGTCCGCGTGCGGCGGCGGTGCCATTGTGACAGGCATTGCAGCCGAGGCTCGAGAACAGCCGTTCGCCATTCTGGGCGATGCTCATGCCGGAGGTCGACATCTTGAGCCACTTCTCATAGTCTTCCGGCGTCATGGCCGTGATCTGGCCGATCATGCCGGAGTGCAACGTGCCGCAATACTGCGTGCAGAACAGATGGTAGCTGCCGGGCGTGGTGGCCTGGAACCATACTGTCGAGTAGCGGCCCGGGATGACCTCACGCTTCACGCGAAAATCAGGAATCGAGAAGCTGTGAAACACGTCCTGCGAGATCATCGTCAGCTGCACAGGGCGGCCGATGGGAACATGCAGGGCATTGATCTCGTGCTGTCCGCCCGGATGCTCTGCCTTCCACATCCACTGCTTGCCGATGATGTACACGTTCATCGCATTCACCGGCGGATTGTAGATACGGAAGTACAGCAGCGCGCCCCAGACGAAGACGACCAGGAAGATGCCGAGCGGAATGATGGTCCAGGTCGCTTCCAGCAGCGTGGAGCCTTCCACCTGCGTGGCCACCGGGTTCTTCGCGCGCCGGTACTTGACCGAGAAGACGAGCACGATGGCGCCCACCAGGACGACCCCGAACAGGGTCATCAGCAGCAGGAAGAAGTACAGGGCGTCCGTGTATGGCGCAATCGTCGAAGCCTCGGCCGGAAACAAGGCAGAGTTGTGCAACCACTTCACTAGGAACTGCCAAAGGACTGGACTAATACCCATCGTTTACCTTTTATCCGATCCGCCGGTCACTATCCGGTTCAGGTGAGACGTGCTCCCGGCCGAGGCGAATGTCGCGCCGGAACATCAGAAACAAAAATCCACCCAGGCCGGCCACAGTCACCATGCCGCCCAACTGCACCACGCGCGCCACCATCAGCGAGTGGCGGTTGTTCTGCGGATCGTAGTGGTAGCAGTAGGTGAGAATGTTGGCCACAGGTGAGCCGATCTTGTTGCCCGAGGCATCGATAAGCCCCAGCAAAATGTCCTTGGGCGAGTACTCGACGCCAAGGTAGTACTGCGCGATGCGGCCCCCCGCCGTGACCAGCTCAATGGAGCTCGCATGGGCGTACTGTGTCAGCCGGCCATCCGGCCCCGGCACCTTCACATAGCCGAATCCGATGGCGCTGGTCATGGCATCGATCGAGGACTTCGGCCCTACCAGAAAATGCCAGCCGTCGGCGGTCTCCGGATGCCCATACCGCTTGAGGTAGAACGCCTTCTTGGCGGCAGCGAGCTGCGGCGTCTCGGTTGGATCGATCGAGACCACAACAATCTGGAAGTCCTTACCCGGCACCAGGTGCACCATCTCCAGTGAACTGGTAAGACCGTCGAGCTCTTCCGAGCAAAGCATCGGGCAGTTGTAGTACACCAGCGAGACCACGGCGGGGTGTTTGCCATCGAAGTACTTGCCCAGAGTGACCGGGGCGCCGGTGTCATCGGTGAAGGTCGCGTTCAGCGGCAGTGGCGCGTTGAGATGCTGCGAGACCTGCACCTTCTGCAGCACGGTTGGCAGTTCATCGCCGTGGTTCACGCCCTGGCTCTTGTCGCCGTAGCTGGTCACCTGTCCGTGCGCTGCGGAGAAGCTGAAGCCGAGCACGGCAGCGAGCAGCAACAGGCCTGCGCGGCGCGGCGCCGTGCTTCCCTTGCCTGTTCTTTTGCACTCCCTGCTCATACCCTCTTGTGCTCCTCGACCACAGTTCCTAGTCTAAGTGGCGGTGCCCATGCCGTAAGGCGCCACCACCGATATCCGCGCAGCCTGGCCGCGCTCGTCAAAGTTCTACCGCTTCGCTTCTGCCTGGTTGAACTCCATTCGCTGCTCGCGCGCCGTCATCTGGTCCAGCTCATAGCCGGTGCGTGCAAAGCCATCGGTCAGCGGCGCGGCAACGGCCGGGTGCGCATCCCCCGCCATCTCGGTTCCGATGGCCTGAACGCCGCCGGCCGGCTTGGGCAAACCACGCTGGGCGACTAGCTCCATCGCCCGCTCGATCGGGATACGCACGTGCCCGGCATCCAGCCCGGCACCGTTCGAGTAGTTCTCCAGCAGCAGGTCCTCTCGGGCATGCATGTCGGCGGTGTCCTGATTGCCGTCGTCGGTCTGCAGACGGGGCGTCGGGAACTTCTGCGTCATGCCGGCATACTCCCGCTGCTCCAGCGTCACATTGGAGGTCAGATCCTCACGATGCCGGTTGTACTCCGACTCGTGCATCGGCTGACCGCCATGCCACTTGTCGGCCGGACCGTCTTCCTTCAGCAGACCCGTGTTGATTGTCTTGCCCATCACAAAGCAGAAGACAAAGAAGATCAGCAGGAAAGAGGACAGCCCGGCAAGGAACGTGATGATGCCGCCAACGTTGACGTCCTGCGTCTCATAGCCGGGGTTCTCCTGCGAGCGATCATGGCTGCGCGTGGGCGGGGCATCGCCAGGATTGCCGGCGTCGTGTCCCTCGTGTCCTTTAGTGGGCATGTTCAGGCTCCAAAACCTCTGCCGTATGTGGATCGTTGATGGCGATCAGTGGCCGCTTGCCCAATTCGATCAGGTAGAACACGGCCCAGAAGGCCACCACGGCCAGCGGCACCGTAACGTAGGCGAGAATGCTGAGGTTGTCGGTGATGTGCAGGTTGCCGGCGGCGTTGGCGAAGTTCGGCTCGATGAGCCAGAACATGTCCAGAAACCGGGCGAAGATCATGAAGATGCAGAGCCAGAACATGCGGCTGCGCGAACGCTTGAACTCGCGCGAGAGCAACAGGCAGAACGGGATGACCCAATGGCAGACCGCGTCCAGCGTGCAGATGGTCCACCAGCCGCCGCGGATGCGGTGCAGGTACCAGGGAATCTCATCGGGTAGATTGCCTGACCAGATAATCAGGAATTCGGCGAACGTGAAGTAGATGTTCAGCATGACAAAGGCAAATGCCAGCTTGCCGAGGTCGTGCTGCTCGGTGATGCGGAACATCGTCTTCATCGGTTCATAGCGCGAAAGGATGAGCAGGGTCAGCATCCCGAGCGCCAGCACGGCATAGCCCTGCGCGACCAAGAACTGGAGGCCGTAGATCGAGGAGTACCAGGTCACGTCGAGCGACTTCACAAAGACGATGACGAAGTCCGTCATGGCAATGACATAGAGGAAAACCGCGGGCCCGGACAGGTTCTCGAACACAATCCGCCAGCGATCGAAGCTGCGCACGGTGCCGGCCTGGGGGTCGGCCTCGCGCACCATTGACCACCGGTTCAGAATCGTGATGACGACGCCCATAAAGCCCAGCACAAGGGCGTACTCGATCCAGGCGCTCACCGGGCTCAGCATGGTGTGCTTGTAGTTAATGCAGTAGGCCTGCTCCTGCGAGAGGATGCCTGCCTGCAGGCCCTGCGCAATCTGCCCCGGTGTGTGATAGGCCGCCCATTGATAGAGGTGCGGCATGAGGAAGAGGATCGGCAGCATCATCACGGCCACCAATGGCCAGGTGCGCGTCATCGCCTCGAGCGGCCGCCGCAGGATCAGTCCCCACTTGCCGCCGGACAGGTACTGCACCAGCAAAAACGCCAGCGCTCCCCCAACGAAGTTGAACGACATGATGACGCCCATCAGATAGGCGCGCAGCAGGTGGTTACGGCCATCGTGGCTGAAGGCAAACAGGAGCGAGATCACCGCGAGGACAACGGCGATGATCAGCGCACGAAGCCGCCACGCCACGAGAAAGTCGGGAGCTGCCAGGATGCTTGGCAGAGCGCGCGGCCCGTGAGGATGATGCGCGTCGAGATGTGTTTGTGCAGAAGCCATCAATTCGCTGCCTTCAGACTCTGGTGAAGCGTTAACGTCAAAAATGCCTTACGGCCGGTCGCCGGCAAGCCCACCGGGAGACTGCGCATCGCCCGGAGATTGCGGGGCACCGCCCGAATTGCGCGTGCCGGAGTTCTGGGTCGCGGCCGAAGAGCCGTGCGCCGTCGCTCCGCTGGGGGGCGTGTTGATGCTCTGACCAGGAATGCCGGCGTTTGGGTCGGGTGTGCCGTAGACGGCCGTGGCGGGCAGCGCCCAGACGTCGGCAAATCCAGGCGGCATGCCCTGCTGGTTGGCAATCTCGTGCAGCTCCTGCGGGTGCTGGCCTACGGGAACGTCCGCCGCGGTGGCACTCTGGCTCAGCTGCAGCGCGCGGATGTAGGCCACGATGGCCCAGCGGTCCGCGGCGTTTACCTGGGAGCCGTACTCGGGCATGGCCCCGTACCCATTGGCGATCACGGAGTAGAAGTGTCCCAGTGGCGCCTGGCGCAGGCGATCAGTATGGAAGTTGCCCGCCGGCCGGTAGCCGCGCTGCACGATCATGCCGGCGCCGTTGCCGACGCGCGAGTGGCACGGTGTGCAGAACACGTTGTACTTCTCCTGGCCGCGCTGCAGCAGGGCCGGAGTTAGCGGAAGCGGAAACCCGTCGCCCTCTTTGCCATCCTGCAGGCCGGTGTCGAAGTAGGCGTCCTGCCGCAGCTGATTGCGCGCCACAGTGTTTTCCACCTGCGGCCGCGCGGAGCGACCGTCGGCGTAAAACGTGGTGCTGCGTTGCGGGTAAAACTTGGGTTGGTTGTGCATGTCCTGACGGCAGCCTGCGAGAAGGCAGGTGCTGGCCAGCATGATGACCAACGCGATCTTTTGTGCAGGCCGCATGGTGGTTCCCCACTCCTGCTTCGGCTTCGGTGTCAGCGACATCTAGTGGTCCACCTCAACGACCGAAACGGGAGAAAAGCCTTCAAGGAACTCGCGGGTATCGCCCAGCGAGAACCGTGGATCGTGCGACTCGAGGCAAAGAAAGAATTTGTCCGAGGTCGCACCGTTACGAAAGTTAGCCGCGTTGAAGAGCGGGTGGTACAGCTGCGGCAGGCCATTTTGCGCGATCATGCCGAACGCTGCAGACAGACCTGCGAACAGGATGGTCCACTCGTATGCCGGAATGACCCACGCCGGCCACGAATTCAATGGCCGTCCGGCGATGTTCAGCGGGTAGCTCCAGATGTTGATCCACGTCTCCATCAGCCAGCCGGTGGTCAGACCCATCACACCGCCGAGCAGGCAGATCAGCGGCACGCGGTTGTTGTGGAACCGCAGCGCCTCCGCAGCCTCTTCGACCGGGTAAGGCGTGTAGCACTCCATACGCCGGTAGCCCTCGCGATAGGCTGCTTCCGTCGCTGTGACAAGCTCGCTCGGCGTATTGAATTCGGCCAGCAGGCCGTAGACCCCCTCAACCGGTGGCATTAGAGCGCCTCCTGCACAACAACTTCAGCGTCCGCACCACCGCGGCGCACCTTGGTCTGCGGCAACATCATGCGGATCTCCGACATGGGAATCATGGGCGCCAGGCGAGCGAACAACAGGAACAGGCAGGTAAACAGCCCCCACGTGCCGATGAACAGCATGTAATCCCACTTGGTGGCGCGATAGGTTCCCCAGCTGGAGGGCAGGTAGTCGCGATAGAGCGATGTGACGACAATAACGAAGCGCTCGAACCACATACCGATGTTCACGACGAACGAAAGGCAGAACAGGTATGTCGGGTTCACCCGCAGGCGGCGCGACCAGAGGGTCGTCAGCGGGATGGCGATGTTGGTCAGAATGAGCATCCAGTACGCCCAGCCCATGGGGCCGAACATGCGGTTCCACATCATGAAGAACT
>CAXTFS010000210.1:0-6281 GCA_964243395.1 uncultured Acidobacteriaceae bacterium
GCTTGGAGTTGCTGCCTGAGAGGGGAATGCTCGCGTCCAGTTTGTGCCACAGAAAGCCCGGGAAGGGCGAGCTGGCCGAGGCACTTGCCACCAGGGCGGGATTGAAGACAGCGACACCGTTCCCATACGCATCATTCCAAAGGCCAAGATGCTCGAAACGCATGCCGTAGTTAAACGTCAGCCGCGGCGTGATCTTCCAGGAGTCCTGAGCGAAGAAGTCGTTGTTCCAGAAGTAGAGATTCGTATCCGGCAGCACGTTTTGCTGTCCGTATCCGCTGACTTCCCCCTCGAAGTTGTTCGCGGCCCAGTTGCCCGAGGTGTAGTAAACATTCCCGGTTGCGCCCGCGGCATGAACGTCAGTAAACGTCGACCCGGCACCTGGGAAGTAGTACTGGTTGACGTAGCCGTTTGTGGCCTGGTTCGGCGCCTTCTGGTTGTTGGTGATGCGTTGTATATAGACGCCAAACACTGCCGTGTGCGTTCCCCAAACCTTGGTGAGCGCATCGCCGCCTGTCGGATCGAACTTGTGAGCAAAGATCGGCGAAAGGCTGTAGTCCGGCGTGAGCTGTCTCGGAAGACCGCTAGCGTCGTAGTAGTTCTGCAACTGGGGCAGCACGTTGCGGCTGCTGGCGTAAGCACCCTTGTAGGGAAAGCCGGTCAATGCAGCCGAATCATTGCCTACAAACGCCTGATTAAGGTAACCAAACGAGCCGAACAACTCATTGGTGGTTGTCGAGTTCAGAACAGTGGTCAGGTTCGCGGCTGCGCTCTCGGAGTTGATCGAGCTGGTGCCGCCGCCGGGCGTGTTGAGTTCGCCATCGTTGTAGTAAATCGCGCCTGGTTCGCCGGAACCACCACGCTCCACGCTGTAGCGAGCGAACAGGTGATTCCGTTCGGAGATTGTCAGGTCGACGCGTCCAATGGCCTGCCACAGATCATCGTTAATGAAGTTCTGTGCCTGGTAGTTGTACGGGTTTGCCAACGTCGCAGTCTGGTTCGGCAGGGGAAGGCCGGCATAGATCTTGGCAAAGCCCGGGTCAGCGTACGTGGTCGGAATGATGCCGCCGGTGATGGGCGTGCCATCCTTGGCGAACGTGGGCTGCACATTGATGTTCTGGTATGCACTGTTGGCGTAGAGCTGCGGACCCAGGTAGTTTTGCAGCTCCGCGGAAGAGAAGTTCCCGGTGCGCATATTGGCTGTCGGGACCAGGGCGTGAACTAGAGCACCCGCGGCACCACCGTACGCATAGATGTTGCGCTGTGCGTAGTCTTCTGCACCCGCGAAAAAGGTCAGGTGCCGGTTGTGGTTGAAGCTGGTTCCCGGAATAAGGACCGGACCGCCAATGTTGAAGCCTGGGTAGACCTCGCGATCCGGATCCTTTGCTGAACCGGTGGCTTTGGCGAGCGCGTCGGCTGAATCCAGCTGGTTGGTGCGGGCATAGGTGTAGATGGAACCATGGTAATGATCGCCACCCGCCTTGGTAACGGCGCTCACCACCACTGGGCCGTTCGCGATATCCGCCCCGAAGTTCGAGACCTGTACCTTGACCTCGCCGACCTGATCGTAGTTGATGTTCTGGATCGCGGCGCCATAGTTGCCGGGATCGGTGATGTCAGCACCATCGAGTCGCAGGCTGATCCCATTGACCGGGTTGCCGTTGGCCGAGTAGTTTCCCAGAGCGCCGCTCACGTTTACCTGAGACGGATCGTAGGCCGAATTGTTGATGCCGCCGCTACCGTTGGAGATGGCAAAGCCTGGCAGGGTCTTGAAGAGCTCCGTAACGTCGCGGCCTTCGACCGAAAGGTGGCTGATCTCTTCGGAGGTGATGAGGTCGCTGCGCTCGCCGGTATCCAGCGGTACATCGGTCTCCGCGGTCACTGTCACGGTTTCGTTGACGTTGCCGGTCTTCAGTTGCAGGTTTGGCAGGTTGCGGTTGTCGCCCGGATCCAGATGGATTCCAAGCTGCTGGTACTGCTGGTATCCATCACTCGTAATGTTGATCTTGTAATCGCCGGTGGGTACGCCGGCAAAGGTGAACTAGCCCTGGTCGTTGCTCTTGATGCTTCGCGTGTCGCCGGATCCTGAGCTGCGAAGGATGACCGTTGCGTGCGGGATGACCGCGCCTGTCGCATCTGTGACTGTGCCCGACAGCGTGCTTCCTGTTGTCTGTGCCGAAGCGGGCAGGGTGAACAGCGCGTTCCCAGCCGGCATGCAGAGACAAAATCCTAGTGTTCTAACGAGAAGCTGATTCCTTC
Source organism: uncultured Acidobacteriaceae bacterium (assembly GCA_964243395.1). Taxonomy (GTDB): domain Bacteria; phylum Acidobacteriota; class Terriglobia; order Terriglobales; family Acidobacteriaceae; genus Granulicella. The sequence continues at coordinate 2,257 of CAXTFS010000210.1, forward strand.
TCATCTGTTTCCGTGGCCCGTGCTTCATAGCTCTCCTGTAAGTGGTACAAGTCAACCCGTGCGGGAAGCGAAATAAAGCTCCGCATCCCCGCCTATCTGCTTTGCGTTAGAACTCGCTGGGACTGACCGAAAGCGACGGTTTCCCCATCGACATAGACATGTACTAAAGCGATGGTTCCACTGTCAAACCACCTCGGTAACTGCACTTCAACTCGTTCGTATCGCAGCGTTTAGCGACAAGGTGGTGGATCCTCGCCAGCCTGCGTGCTTTTGACAGCAGGCCTCGTAGTTCCTGCAGGAACAAACACTGGGAATGCCAACTACGGCTAACCTTCAAGCGCCAGCCTGAGCTTAACGCCCTGGGCAGGACGGTCTTGATTTTTGCCCGATGATGTGGAACTAAACTGAAGGACGGTTCCCGAGGATCAGGGAGCCGTGCTCAAGAAAACAAGACCTGCAAGGGAGTTGGTCATCAGAACGCGCGTTTTGAGCAGGGCGGCATGCTGCTTACGGGGCGGTGCGCTGGACCGGGTGGCTCGTCACCGCGCTCTACGAAGCTGATGTGCGGTGCCCATGGGTGAACATCTTTTGCTGAGCTGCGGCGGTGAGGTGGCTTAGTACGCCAGTGCCACACCATCCGCACGCATCTCGCTGGCAGCGCTGTAGACGCGATCATCGTGGCCATCGAAGTGGGAAGTGGAGTGCTCAATACATTCGTAGCGCCCGAAGCCGCCGTCGGTTGGCCCCATCGGCCAGCCCAGGGCTTTCAGCGCCTCCTGCGTGGCCTGGGGAACCCCGTGTTCGAGCCGCAGAAGACCCTTCGGTCCCAGTCCGGCCGGGTCCTCGCCCATGGTCTGTGACGAGCCCTCATGGTGCCATCTGGGGCTGTCTCCGGCCGCCTGCACGTCGAGGCCGTAGTCCACGCGGTTGACGATGATCTGTGTCTGCCCCTGTGGCTGCATATCGCCGCCCATTACGCCGAAGCTCATCCACGGCACGCCGTCCTTTGCGGCAAAGCCAGGGATGATCGTCTGAAAGGGTCGCTTGCCCGGGGCGTAGATGTTTGGGTGGCCGTCCTGGAGCGAGAACAGCTCGCCGCGATCCTGAAACATGAAGCCAAGACCATCGGCGACAAGTCCAGACCCCATGCCGCGGAAGTTCGATTGGATCTGCGAGATCATCATGCCGTCCTTGTCCGCGACGGTGAAGTAGGTGGTGTCGCCGTGGCTTGGCGCCTGCCCCGGATACACAGGTGTGAGGATTCGCCTGGGGTCGATCAACTTGGCACGCTCCGCCGCATACGCCTTGGAGTTCAACCATTCCACCGGCACCTTGCTGAAGTGAGGGTCGGCGTAGAAGCGGGCGCGGTCCTCGTAGGCCAGGCGCTTGGCCTCAATCTGCACCTGCAGGCTTTCCGGCGACTGGAAGCCATAGCCGCGCATGTCAAAGTGCTCGAGCATACTCAGCATCTGCAGCGTTGCCAGACCCTGTGTATTGGCGCCCATGGCATACACCGTAACGCCGCGATAGCTGGTCTGGAGCGGTGTAGGCCACTCAGCCTGCATGGCGAGGAGGTCGGCTCGCGTGATCCATCCGCCGATGCGTTTGAAGTAGGCCTCGATCGTGTCCGCGATGGGGCCGTTGTAGAAGGCGTCGCGCCCACCCTGCGCGATGGCGCTGTAGGTCCGCGCGAGATCCGGGTTGCGGAACACCTGGCCTTCGTTCGGCGCGCTGCCGCCTGGGGCATAGGTGTGCATCGCGTTGGCGGTCTCCTCCACCCCGGAACCCGCGCGTGCGAAGGCTGCCAGGTTGCGCTTGATGTACCAGCCGATGATCTGGGGCACCACCACACCCGCCCGCGCGTAGTGGATCGCGGGCTCAAACAGCTCGGCCCAGGGCAGCTTGCCATAGCGCTGATGCAGGCTCCACCAGCCTGCCAGTGCGCCGGGTACGGACACAGTCACGGCACCAAGCGTTGGCAGCACCTTACGCCCGTCGACCGTCCGCGCCCGTGCCCGCGCTGTCTCGAGCGACAAGCCCCGTGGCGATGCCCCTGAGCTGGCCATACCTTCGAGCCTGTTCGTCCTGGGGTCCCACACAAAGGCGTAGCAATCCCCACCCAGCCCCGCGCTCGTGGGCTCCACCAGCCCCAGCAGCGCATTTGCAGCCACCGCGGCATCGGCAGCGGATCCACCCTTCTTCAGGATGTCAATCGCCGTCTGTGTTGCCAGAGGATGAGCCGTTCCCGCTGCGCCGCTGGTGCCCAGCGCCGGAGAACGCGTGGCCCAGCTGGCCCCCGAGGGCCGGTCGCCCGCATGGACGTCCGGGCGCTCGAAACGCTCCTGCCCTGCGGCCTGATACTTGGGATCGCCATTGCCTGCGGGCGCTGCTGCACCCGCTCCGGAGCTGACCTCTCCATGCTCATTAGCACCGTTGGCCTGAGCCAGAATAAAGGGACTCGCAGCAGCGGCAGGCAGGGTGGCAAGAAAGGTGCGGCGGCGCATAGGCAGGGGCTCCAAAGGTTTGAATGTCTCTGCAGGGTATCCGATCCGGTGGGCGTTGCGGAGCGTCGGAGCGGCGGCACAGGATGACTTCAGGGGGTAAGTCGCGCCTCTCGGCTATGCTTACCGAGAGCAGCTTCGCCGAGGACCAAAGGAGATCACCCGAGGTTGATACACCTGTCTCTTCGCTGGTCGCTTGCTCGCAGATGCCTGGAGTGCCGCTTCAGGTTTTGGCTTGCCACCGCGTTTCTGTTCGTCCTGCTGCACACCGCAGCCGCGGCGCAGAACATGTCTCCAGGAGTTGGCGTCTCGCGTGAGTTGGCCGCAGAGCGTGCGGGTCGCGTGTCGGAGCTACGGTACAAGTTGGACCTCTCTCTCCGACCCGGAGCCGACACCATGCCGGGGCGCGAGGTGCTCAGCTTCAGCATCGGGCCCGGCAAGAACACACGCGACCTTTGGCTCGACTTTCGCGAGGGCACATTGCAGTCGGCGGAGGTAAACGGCGCCGGTGTTCCATCAATGCTGATGGACGGTCACCTTCGGCTGCCCGCAGCGCAACTCCACGCCGGGCAGAACTCTGTAGCGATCGAGTTCACCTCCCGCATTGCGGCTGCCGGCGCCGCGATCACACGCTACAGCGACAAGGAAGACGGGGGCGAATACCTGTACTCGCTCTTCGTTCCCATGGACGCGAGCATGGCGTTTCCATGCTTCGATCAACCTGATCTCAAAGCGCGCTTCACCCTGAACGTCCGCGCTCCACAGGACTGGAAGATCATCAGCAACACGGCTCCACACCGCATCGAGTTCGCCGGCAAAGAACCACTTACGAATTTCGAAGAGACCCGTCCCATATCGACGTACCTGTTCGCCTTCGCCGCCGGTCCGTGGGTGAATGTGCACCCCACACCGGGTCAGCCGGACGTGTATGTCCGGCGATCGCAGGTCAAGCGGGCTGAACCGGAGGTGCCGCAGCTGCAAGACATCACGGCGCGTGGCATGCATTGGCTCGCCGACTATTTCGCGCAACCGTTTCCATTTCCAAAGTACGATATCGTCCTGATCCCCGGCTTTCCATTCGGCGGGATGGAGCACGCGGGTGCAACGTTCCTGCGCGAAGACGGTGTGCTGTTCCGCGCAGCACCCACGGCCAACGACCGCTTCAATCGCAACATCCTGACATTGCACGAGCTCACGCACCAGTGGTTCGGCGATCTGGTCACGATGCGCTGGTTTGACGATCTCTGGCTGAAAGAAGGCTTCGCGCAGTACATGGCCTACCGTTGCCTCGATTCGCTCGAGCCCGACTCACAGGCCTGGAAGCATTTCTACGAGAGCATCAAGCCGCTTGCCTATGGCATCGACGAGACGCCCGGCACCACGCCGATCTTTCAGAACATCCCCAACCTGAAGGACGCCAAGAGTGCCTACGGCGCCATCGTGTACCAGAAGGCGCCGGCCATTCTGAAGCAGCTTGAGTTCCGCCTTGGACCAGACAACTTCCGCGATGGTCTGCGGCTGTAC
>CAXTFS010000211.1:0-6238 GCA_964243395.1 uncultured Acidobacteriaceae bacterium
GGTCTGCTTCGCCTTTGCCCTTGTCCTTCCCAAAAGCATCGCGCTTCTTTTACCCGTTCTTTATCCGTCTTGTCCGTGCACGTACTCAGCCATGCCCCTCGACCAGACCCACAACCCGCACCTCCGCTCCTGGGTCGCCGATGCCAACGGCCACCCCGACTTCCCCATCCAGAACGTCCCCTTCGGCATCTTGACGCCGCCGGACGACCCCCCGCGCGGCGGTGTAGCCATCGGCGACCACATCCTTGATCTCTCCCTCCTGAGCGCCTCCGGCCTCCTCTCACCGAACGCCCAGCAGCTCTGCGCCAAAACTATTACCGGCCACCTGAACTCCTTCCTGGAACAGCCCCGCACCCTGCACCGGCTCCTGCGAAGCGAGCTCTCCGCACTCCTGGCCGAAGGCGCGCCCAACCGCCCCGACCTCCTCCACCGCGCCGCCGACTGTCTCCTGCACCTGCCTACAACCATCCCCAACTACACCGATTTCTACGCCGGCATCCACCACGCGATGAACGTCGGCAAACTCTTCCGTCCGGAAATTCCGCTGCTGCCAAACTACAAGTGGGTCCCGATCGGTTATCACGGCCGCGCCTCCTCAGTCCGGCCTTCGGGCGTCCCGGTCGTGCGCCCGCAAGGCCAGCGCAAGCTCCCCCACGAGCCGACCCCGGCGTTCGGCCCCGCGCGCTGCCTGGACTTCGAGCTCGAGCTTGGTCTCTGGATCGGCACAGGCAACGACCTTGGCGAACCCATTCCCATGGCCCAGGCTCAGAACCACATCGCCGGCTTCTGCCTGCTCAATGACTGGTCCGCGCGCGACCTCCAATCATGGGAGTACCAGCCTCTCGGCCCATTCCTCGCCAAGAGCTTCCACACCACCGTCTCGCCCTGGATCGTGACGCCGGAGGCGCTTGCGCCCTTTCGCCGCCCGCAGCAGGCGCGGCCGGAGGGCGATCCCAAGCCGCTGCAGTATCTCGACGACCAAGAAGACCAGCAAACCGGCGCTCTGACTCTGGAGCTGGACGTCCTGCTCCTCACCCCGAAGATGCGCGCTCAAGGTCTAGCGCCGGAGCGGCTCACCCGCACCAGCGCCGAGCATCTCTACTGGACGCCCGCGCAGCTCGTCGCCCACCACGCTTCGAACGGCTGCAACCTCCAGCCCGGCGACCTGCTCGGCACCGGCACCATCTCGTCGCCGCCGCCAGGCGATGCCGGCTCCCTGCTGGAGCTGACATTTGGAGGGACCTTACCGCTTCGTTTGCTGTCTGGTGAGGAACGATATTACCTGCAGGATGGCGACGAGATTCTGCTGCGAGGGACAGCACGCCGGGATGGATTCGTGTCCATAGGCTTCGGGGAATGTCAGGCGATGGTGGTGGCTGATACCCGGGTGCCCCTTTTATCGCGCGGTCTCATCGCGCGATGAATGGGGAGTATCCCTTCAGCCGACACGAGGGATTAATCCCACTCATCACGAGAAAGCCGTGATGAATGGGGCACCCGAGCTACAGGTTTCCCCGCGCGGCCTGCTCCCGCTCGATCGCCTCAAACAGCGCCTTGAAGTTGCCTTTTCCAAAGCTGCGGCTACCCTTGCGCTGAATGATCTCATAGAACACCGTAGGCCGATCCTCAACCGGGCGCGTAAAGATCTGCAGCATATATCCTTCGTTATCGCGGTCCACCAGAATCCCCAGCCGCTCCAGCTCCTCGATCGGCTCGTCGATCCTGCCGATGCGCGCCTGCAGGTCCGCATAATAGCTGTGCGGCACGGTCAGAAAGCTGACGCCCTGCTGCTGCATCTGCGACACGGTCGCAAGAATATCGTCCGTCGCCAGCGCCATATGCTGCACGCCCGGGCCGCTGTAGAAGTCCAGGTACTCCTCGATCTGCGACTTGCGCCGACCTTCCGCGGGCTCGTTGATCGGGAACTTGACGTAGCCGTTGCCGTTCGCCATCACCTTCGACATCAGCGCCGAGTACTCCGTCGAGATGTCCGAGTCGTCGAAGTGCTGGTAGAGCTGGAAGCCCATCACCTTTGCGTAGAAGTCAACCCACTCGTTCATGCTGTTCCAGCCGACATTGCCGACGATGTGATCGATATGGAGCAGCCCGACAGGCTTTGCGATGGAGTCTGGCGGCGTCGCGGTAAAGCCCGGCAGAAAGGCGCCGCGGTAGTCCTTGCGCTCGACAAAGGTGTGGAGTGTATCGCCATAGGCGGCGATCGACGCGATTACGACCTTGCCGTCGGCGTCTTCCGTTTCGGTCGGTTCCTGCACCGACACCGCCCCGCGGCTGGTGGTGGCGAGCCAGGCGGCGCGCGCGTCGTCGACCCAGAGCGCGATCGCGCGAACGCCGTCGCCGTGGCAGTGCACGTGCTCCGCGATCGGCGTATCGGACCGGAGCGCGGTCGTCAGGACGAAGCGGACCTTGCCCTGCTGCAACACGTAGCTCGCGCGGTCGCGGCGGCCAGTCTCCGGCCCGGAGTACGAGACGAGCGACATCCCGAAGGCGGCGCGGTAGAAGTATGCAGCCTGGCGGGCGTTGCCAACAAAAAACTCCACGTGGTCCGTGCCCTTGAGGGGCAGAAAGTCTTCGGTCTGCTGCGTGCTCTGATCCTGGATGGCGGTGGCGGTGGACATGGCGTTGGCTCCCTTGATGCTGGGGTGATGATACGCCGCCGGGGGGAGGGTTGGGAAAGAGTGATGGCGCCGAGAGACACCCCCCCCACGATCACCGCGATGGTGCCCGTGGTGATCATGGGGCACCCCGCGCTAGCCCCGTTTACGTCCAGGTCTAGCTGTGTTTTTCTTTCGCCGTCATCCTGAGCGTAGCGAAGAACCCCCGCATTGTCGCTGCGACTACGCCTCAAGGTAACAACGCTCTAGTGAGCCTCGGGCATGACGGCACCGGCTTTCACCCACTGGGTTACGGTGGCGATGTCGGCGTCGGAGATTTTGGGCTTGTTCGGCGGCATGTTCATCGGATCGTCGGCAGGGCCTTCGTGCCGGATCAGCCTCACCAGCAGCGAGTTGGCCGGGTCGCCCGGCACGAGCACCGAGCCGTCATGCCCACCTTTCAGCAGGCCTGCCTTCGTATCCATGTTCAACCCGCCGCGATGGTTCAGCCCGCCATGGCAGCGGGCGCAGTTGGCATCGAAGATCGGTTTGACCCGGGCGGTGTAGAACTCCGGGCTGGCGGCCTGGTCCGGCTGCGCGCCGACCGCCCCTAACCTGAATGAAATGAACGCGATCCCCACTAAACCCAAACCTGTTCCGAACCCACGCATCCAGCCTCCTATTAGCCAACCAGTAACCCCGGAATCAACTTCGGCACTTACCACTCTAAACCCCGGTGTCTACAGTAAGTCTTGCTCTGGCGATTTGCCGCGACCGGGTTCCCCTGTCAATGCGTGCTTATCCCTTCCAAATCATCGTGGTTACTGCGCTGAGTGTTCTGGCTCCGGCTGCATACGGTTCTGCTCGTCCGCCGCATGCCCCCAAGGCCGCGGCTCATGCCGCCGCAACGCCTGCAAAGGTGGCCGCGACCGCGCGCAAGCAGGGCAAGGCCGTGCCGGCTGCAAAGGCTGAGCGCGCGGACAAGCATGCTCGCGGCGCAAAGCACGTTGAGCCCGCAAAAGCGGAAAAGCCGGGAAAGGGTCACAAAGGCCGACAGGTAGAAGAGCCGGCGCCGGTGCAGACCAGGCTGGTGCATGGGCGTCGCGTTGTGCCTGCACCCACGCCTGCGCCCAGGCTGGTGGCGAAGGCAGAGCGGCCGGCACCCATTGCGCCTGCGCTGGTGCCTGCGGCGGAGCCCGAGGCCGCGCCGGCGCTGGAGCCGATCCACGTCACGCACGACCGCAAACAGCATTTTGCACCGGGGCCGGCAGGCGACGCGGACCAGGGTCCGGACACGGCACGCAAGGCTACGTCTGCCGACTTCCTGTCGGTTGATACGCCTCCGCTGGATCTGCCCGCGGCCGTGGCCCCGAAGATTATTGCGGCAAGGGCAGTCGCAGCCAGGTCACCCATCCCGGTCAAGCCGGCGACGATCGTCCGGACCTCGCCCACCGCGGGCGTGGTCGTAGGGGCGAAGGTCGACTTGAAGCCGGCACCGCTGCCGGTGGACCAGATCGCGCCGGAGCCGCTGGTCTCGCTCTACGACAAGCGCGGGCGGCTGGTGGTGCCACCGGCCATGAAGGGCTCGCATGAGGTGCTGGTGCACCAGAACGTCATGGCGGACTCCGACGGGCTGGAGCGCGTGCAGGACGATGAGGACCTGAGCCGGATGCGCGCGAGCCATATGCTGGTGGCGCTGCCGGACAACGACGGACTCCAGACCGACGAACGCCTGCCGGAAAACCGGCGGTACTGCCGGCCGTGGACGGCGGCGTTCCTGACGGCGCTGGCGCGGGCCCACTATGCCAGGTTCCACACGGCGCTACAGGTGAACTCGGCCGTGCGCACGGTGGAGTTTCAGCAGCGGCTGATCCGGACCAACGGCAACGCGGCCCCGGCAGAGGGCGAGACGGCGTCGCCGCACCTGACCGGGCAGGCGGTCGATCTCGCCAAGCACGGGCTGAGCATGACGGAGATTGCATGGCTGCGCGGCTACCTGCTGCCGCTGGTGCAGGAGGGCAAGGTGGACGTGGAGGAGGAGTTTCAGCAGGCCTGCTTCCACATCAGCGTGTACCGGAAGTACCTGCCGCAGCCCGCGGTCCGGCGGAACATAGCAGAAGGCAAACGGACGCCGGGCACAACGCTCGCGGCAGCTCTGCCCTAAGCCGTACGTCTGCGGAGAATAAGGTTCAGCAAAAGACAAAGCCCACCGCCCACATGCACCAATCCTGGGGCACACAGCGAAGACCGGGCGAATATACTGGACCGGTGGCCGCGCCCTCCCAACTCGACCGCTTCCGCTTCCTGCACATCGACCTGAACAGCTTCTTCGCGTCGGTCGAGCAGCAGATCCATCCCGAGTATCGCGGCAAACCGGTCGGCGTGTGCGGCACCATGGCTGACACCGGCGCGCTCATCGCCGCCAGCTACGAGGCCAAGGCGCTGGGCATCAAGACCCTGACCAAGGTGGGCGAGGCCAAACGGATCTGCCCGGAGATTATCCTGGTAAACGGGTCGCACTCGGTTTATTCAGAGTATTCCCACAACATTTCGAAGGCGGTGGAGCGCTGCTGCCCGGTCGCGCATACGCCTTCGATCGACGAAATGGTCTGCGAACTGATCGGACGGGAGACGGAGCTGCCTAACGCGCGGCGGATCGCGCTCGAGATCAAGCAGGCTATCAAGGACGACGTAGGCGAGACGCTGCGCTGCTCGATCGGGATGGCGCCCAACCGCTACCTGGCGAAGATTGCGAGCGACATGCAGAAGCCGGACGGGCTGATCGGGCTGCTGCCCTCGCAGCTGCCGCGCGCCATCGCGCATCTGGAACTGCGGGATCTTCCCGGGGTCGGGGCGCGGACCGAGGCCAGGCTGAATGGCAAGGGCATCACGACGATGGAGCAGCTCTTGGCGCTCGACCGCACGGGAATGCATGCGTTGTGGGATTCGGTGTGGGGCGACCGGCTCTATCACTGGCTGCGCGGAGCGGACACGGGGGATGACGGGGCCCCGATCGCTTCCGACATCCAGAAGTCGCTAGGGCATAGCCACGTCATGGGGCCGGAGTTTCGCTCCGACGAAGGCGCATGGTCCGTCGCGCACAAGCTGCTGCACAAGGCGAGCATGCGGCTGCGGATGGAGAAGTTCTACACCTCGTCACTGTCGGTTTCGGTAAAATACGCGCTGACGCGGGAGCAGGCCGCGCGAACCGACGCCAAACAGCATACGAGCGGGATCAAGCACACCGGCTGGGGGATGGAGGCGCGCTTCCCGGACGTGCAGGATACCCTGTCGCTGCTCGATATCCTGCGCAAGGTGTGGGCGAAGCGACCGGTGGGAGCGCAGTATGATCGGCCGTTCTTTGTGGGGATTACCTTGCGAGACCTGATTCCCGAGTCGGAGCACCAGGAGACCTTGTTCGGCGATCCGGATAACCGGGCTGGGTTGTCAGCCACGATGGATAAGTTGAACCTGAAGTATGGGCACACTACGCTGCACTTTGCCGGGATGCTGCCGGCGCGGGATACGGCGCCTACGCGGATCGCATTTACTCAGATTCCGGTGCAGTATGGAGTGGAATATATGTAAGTGGTGAGCCTAAAGACAAAGGTTACTCGGATAGGACG
>CAXTFS010000212.1:0-6227 GCA_964243395.1 uncultured Acidobacteriaceae bacterium
ACAACGGGCAGCCCGCAGGCTGCCCGCTGTTGTGGATTGGTCTCAGTTTAAGCAGGGTTCGCCGCACCCTCGCCGAAGCCGGGCTTACGTCCGCCCTCCGGCTTGAGGATCTTCTGCGTCTCGTCGTTGCCGGGTTCTGCATGCGCCAACGACGATTTCATCGGCGGCAGGTCCTTGTTCGCGATGATCAGTTCGATTTCCGAGGCATCCAGCGTTTCACGCTCGAGCAGGGCCTGCGCCATGCGGTGCATGATCTCCTGGTTGGCCTCAAGCAGGCTGTACGCCGACCGGTAGGCCTCGTCGACGAAGCTACGAACTTCGGCGTCGATCTGCTTGGCCGTATCGTCCGAGAAGTCCCGCGACTGTCCGATATCGCGCCCCAGGAAGACCTCCTGCTCCTTTTTGCCGAAGGTCATGGGACCCAGCTTGCTCATACCGAACTCGCACACCATGCGGCGAGCAAGATCGGTAGCGCGCTCGATGTCGTTCCCGGCACCCGTGGTCATCTTCTTGAGGAAGATCTCCTCGGCGCAGCGTCCGCCCATCATCATCGACAGCTTGGTTTCCAGGTAGTCCTTGGTTACGGTGTGCTGATCCTCTTCGGGCAGGTAGACCGTCACGCCAAGGGCCATGCCGCGCGGAATGATGGTGACCTTGTGTAGCGGATCCGAGTGCTCGCGCAGTGCAGAAACCAGCGTGTGTCCAGCCTCGTGGTACGCCGTGATTTTCAGCTCATCCGGGCTGCGCAGCATGCTCTTGCGCTCCGCTCCCATCAGGACCTTATCCTTGGCTACCTCGAAGTCGTACATGTGGACAGCCTTGCGGTTAAAACGCGCAGCGGTCAAGGCCGCCTCATTCACCATGTTGGCCAGGTCCGCGCCGGAGAAGCCGGGTGTCCCGCGCGCCAGAATGTTCAGGTTCACATCCTCGGCCATGGGCACCTTCTTCGAGTGCACCTTGAGCACTTCTTCACGGCCACGGATGTCTGGGCGATCTACTACCACGCGGCGATCGAAACGGCCGGGCCGGAGAAGTGCGGGATCCAGCACATCGGGGCGATTGGTCGCGGCGATGAGAATCACACCATCGTTGGACTCAAAGCCATCCATCTCAACCAGCAACTGATTCAGTGTCTGCTCGCGCTCATCGTGTCCGCCGCCAAGGCCTGCACCGCGGTGCCGTCCAACAGCGTCGATTTCATCGATGAAGATGATGCAAGGAGCATTCTTCTTGCCCTGCTCGAACAGATCACGAACGCGGCTTGCACCGACACCGACGAACATCTCAACGAAGTCCGAACCCGAGATCGAGAAGAACGGTACGTTGGCTTCGCCGGCAACAGCGCGGGCGAGGAGCGTTTTGCCGGTGCCCGGAGGTCCGACCATCAGCACGCCCTTGGGGATGCGGCCGCCGAGACGCTGGAACTTCTGCGCCTCACGGAGGAACTCAATAATTTCCTTGAGTTCTTCCTTTGCCTCGTTCACGCCCGCGACGTCCTTGAACGTCACCTTCTTCTGCTGCATGCTCAGCAGGCGAGCGCGGTTTTTGCCAAAGCTCAGTGCCTTATTTCCGCCAGACTGCATCTGCCGCATCATGAAGAGGAACAGCGCCAGAATGACCAGGATCGGCGCAACCTGAAGCAGAAGACCAAACCAAAGATTGCCCTGCGGGTCCTTGATGTTGATCTTCACGCCATGAGCGTATAGATCCTTGTAGAGGTCAGGGTAGTTGGAAGGGATATTGGTCGAGAAGGTCTCGCTGCCGGCCTTGTACTTGCCGGTAACCTCAGTCCCGTTAACCGTAACCTCTGAAATTTTACCGCTGTCTGCATCGTTCTGCAGGTCCGTCATGCTGATCGTGCGGTTGTGGCCGTTGTTCATGTTCTTGAGCACAAACTGCCAGCCCACGAGCAGGCACGTCACCGCTACTACCCAGATCAGCAACTGTTTGACCGTTGAGTTCAATCCAATTCCTCGTTTCCAAAAGCCCCAACCAGCTCGCAAGCCTTACGCCGCAGAGCGTTCAATCTTTAGACGGCGTCCGCAAAAATAAGGTGCGCCATTGCGGGCCGTCGCAGGTCCACCTGCAGTTCCCCTGATTCTAACCCCGCCACCGTCCCCTGCGCTGCGTCGAAATAGGCCCCCGTCTACATCTTCAGCGGGATCAAGCGCCCGCTCGGAACAGCCGCAGCTCACGCAGGGAACGCTCCGCCCCCACGCCGCCCGGCAGTTCCAGACGAGCACCCGCTTTCGCCCCTGTGCCTGCCAGATCCATTAGGCGGCCCGTATCGTCCGCCCCCAGCCGCACACCAAGGCGGCCGGCCGCTGCCCGCAAAAGCCGCCGTTGCAGGGCTGGGCTGTGTGAGCGGAGCCTTCCGAGCTCCAGCGCAAAACTCCCCTCGCCGACACCCGTGCCCACCGCACGGCCGCCGCCCCGGACCGGCTTGCCCGGCAGCAGCAGGCCGGGCAGCACGCGCGCCACCTCCGCCGCCCAGAAGCTTTCCTCGTCCCGCGCTATAGCGGCCAGCCGACCCAACTGCTCGTCCACCGACGGATTGAAGCTCCGCAGCAGGGGCATGAGCTCCTGCCGCACGCGATTGCGTGTGAAGCGGAGATCGCCGTTGGAGCTGTCCTCACGCCAAGCCTGGCCACGCGCCCGCAGAAAGCCCTCGACCTCCGCGCGTCGAACCCGCAGCATGGGCCGCACGATCCTGCCCTTCCCGGTCTCCGCGAGAGGGCCGGCCAGTACCCAACCCTCGCCGCTGCCGCTGCGCCACACCCGGCCAGCTGTGCCCGCCGTCGCCTGGACCAATGGAGCGATCCCGCTGAGACCCTCCGTCCAGGCCCCGCGTAGCAGCTTCATCGTGACGGTCTCGGCCTGGTCGTCAAGGGTGTGCGCTGTGGCGACCGTGTCCGCCGCGCCACCCGCCAGCAACTGCTGAAACACCCCATACCGCAACTCCCGGGCAGCCTCTTCCATGCCCTCGTGCTCAATTTGCTGCCGGGCTGCCGTATCCACCCGCTCAACCGTCAGGGGCACCGCCAGCCCGTCGCACAGTTCGCGGACAAATCCCTCGTCGGTATCCGCCTCCTCGCCACGCAGTCCGTGATGCACATGCACCGCGCGCAGCGCGACGCCCAGCGACTGCCTGGCCGCATTCGCGTCGGTCAGCGCCAGAAGCAGGGCGACGGAGTCCGCGCCACCTGAAACCGCACAAACCACGCGCTCCCCTGCACTGAACATGGCCAGATCCACATCGGCCAACAAACGTTTCTTTCCACCTTGCATCACGCCCTGTCTGTCCTCACGCCGTGGGTAAACGGTATACTCGCCTTCCCATGGCTGTCTTCGTTATCCTCCCCGCCGCTGGCATTGGCACACGCATGGCCGCTACGACCGGCGGTGCTCCCAAGCAGTTTCTCTCGCTGCACGGCGTGCCGATTCTGATCCACTCGCTGCGTGCCTTTCTCGCTGTACCGCGAGTAACCGGCCTGTACGTCGCTGTGCGCGGACCCGAGCAGGAGCGCCTGCGCGAACTCCTGCTGGAGCACAACCTCATCGATCGTGTTCACTTCGTTACCGGCGGCGATCACCGCCAGGAGTCGGTGGCGCATGCGCTGGCCGCGCTGCCCTCCACCGCCGAAGACGACATCGTGCTCGTGCACGACGCCGTTCGTCCGCTCATCGATGCGGCCACGATCGAACGCACCCTCGATGCGATCGAGCGGCACGGCGCTGCCATCGTTGGCATGCCTGCGGTGGACACCATCAAGCAGGTGGAGCGCACCTCCGACGGCGCCCTCATCACCGCTACCATCCCCCGCGAACTGATCGTGCACGCGCAAACGCCCCAGGGTGCCCGCGTTCCGCTCATGCGCCGCGCCTTTGCCGAAGCCGCCAACGATGAGTTCACCGGCACCGACGAGGCCAGCCTGTTGGAGCGAGCCGGGGTCCCGGTTCACGTTGTGGCCGGCAGCGCCCGCAACTTCAAGGTCACGCAGCCAGGCGATCTGGAAATCGCAGAGTTCTACCTGGCGGGCTAATCGGCCGGGTGCCACAAGGGCAGCTACAGCGCGAAGAACTCGTCGTGACATCAAACGGTCCCTATGCCAGCCTTGAAGCAATCCGTGGAACTCTCCGACGAGCAGATCCAGCGGATTGCCCGCGCGCTGGCCGACCCGCGCCGGTACGAGATCCTCAAACAAATCGGTGCATGCGATGGCACGCAAACCTGCGCTGCGATGCGGGAGAGTGTCGATATCAGCCCAGCCACGCTGTCACACCACATGAAGGAGCTCGAGACGGCGGGCCTGGTGCGCTCGGAGCGCGAAGGCAAGTTCGTCCGCTACCTTCTGCAGGCGGGTGTGCTGAAGGCGTATCTCAAACGCCTCAGGTCTGATCTGATCTAATCTCCCCGCGTCGGCTATCTTCCTGAATCGTTCACTCGCTCACCTCTATCAATTCGATAGCCGTCGAAATGTTGGCGGCGAACAGGAGAACGAGATGGGCAAGCTAACAGGAAAAGTAGCCGTCGTCACAGGCGCCTCCAAGGGCATCGGTGCAGGCATCGCAAAGTCGTTGGCCGCCGAAGGCGCCTCCGTTGTGGTCAATTACGCGTCGAGCAAAGAGGGTGCAGACGCCGTCGTTCAAACGATCACGACCGCAGGCGGCAAAGCCGTGACGGTGCAGGGCGATGTCTCGAAAGCGGCCGACGCCAAGCGCATCATCGAGGCGGCGATCGAGAGCTTCGGTAAGCTCGACATTCTCGTGAACAACTCCGGCGTGTATAAGTTCGCGGCCATTGACGCGTTCACGGAGGAGGAGTTCCACACGCAGTTCAACGTGAACGTGCTTGGTCTTCTGCTCGCAACGCAGGAAGCTGCCAAGTATCTGAAAGAAGGCGGCAGCATCATCAACATCGGCTCCGTGGTGTCGGACGCAACGCCTCCGGGCAGCGCCGTGTACACCGGCACCAAGGGTGCGGTGGATGCGATCACCGGCGTTCTCGCTCAGGAACTCGGCGCAAAGAAGATCCGTGTCAACTCGCTGAATCCAGGGCTGGTCGCCACGGAAGGCACGGCCACGATGAACATCCTTGGCTCTGCATTCGAGAAAGAAGCGGTGGCCAAAACGCCGCTCGGCCGCGTGGGACAGACCACCGATATCGCGTCTGTTGCGGTCTTTCTTGCCTCCGACGACTCCGGCTGGCTTACGGGTCAGAAGATCTTCGCCGGTGGCGGGCTCCGCTCCTAAACCCTGAGGCGCGGGGCCGCACGCAGTCCGTCCCGCGCCTCCCCTGACCGCGGCGAGCCGCCCGATTTAGAATCGGCTGCATGTCCATGCGCATCGGCCTCGGCTTTGACTCGCACGCGTTTCACCCAGGGGTACCCCTGGTCATCGGCGGTTTAAAGATCGATCACCCTGAGGGCCTCGCGGGTCACTCCGATGGCGATCTGCTACTCCACGCAGTGACCGATGCCCTGCTTGGCGCCGTGTGCGCAGGCGACATCGGCACCTTCTTTCCACCCACCGACGAACGCTGGAAGGGCGCGGATTCCGCCGTGTTTCTCCGCACCGCCCTGGAAGAGATCGCGCTGGCCGGCTACAAAATCATCAACATCGATTGCGTGCTGGTGATGCATCGGCCCAAGATTGTGCCCATTGCAGCAGAGATGCGCGAGCGCCTCGCCGACCTGCTGGGTCTGGAGATGAACTGCGTCTCCATCAAGGGCAAAACCCCCGAGGGCCTGGGCCAGGATTCCACCGCCGTCGCACATGTGGTCGCGCTGCTGGAATCCATCAAGCTGCCCAAGGAACACACCATGCTTGCGGTGGCTGATGAGCTGCCGGCCGACGACGAGATCGATGGTGTGGTGAGCACGCTGGTCTCCGACGTGCCGGACATCAGCGCGCTGGGTCGCAAGATGCCCATCTTCGATCCGGACGACCTCACCTAGTTCGCCTCTTTTTCCTTCGACGGAAGGCGCCTCGTAGGCTACAGTGGCTGAAACTTTAGGAGACCTACGATGGATCCTCAGCAACAGCAGCAGACAGCCAATCTACTTGCCGGCATGGGCGTCGGCGCAGCCATCTTCTTCTTTCTTTTCATCGTTGCTGTCGTCATCTTTGTGCTTTGGCTCTTTTGGCGGATCTTCACCAAGGCAGGCCTCGCCGGTCCGTTGGCCCTTCTGCTGCTCGTGCCGGGCATTGGCGGCATCATCGTGATT
>CAXTFS010000213.1:0-6225 GCA_964243395.1 uncultured Acidobacteriaceae bacterium
CTGCACGTTTTCGATAGCCTGTTGCTGCTCCTGCCCGTCAGGCGGGTTCGGTGAAAGAGCACCCGGCGACTGCCAGATCGATTTGTCTTCGTTGACGCTACCGAAATGGAAGCTGGGCAGAAGGTGCACAGCCGTCAACCCGGACCGGGCAAGTGCGTGCAGATGATGCATGCCGTTGCTGCCGGGGTCGTCGAAGGCCTCATAGGTTCCCTGCAGGGAAGGCGGCACCGTGGGATCGCCGATGCTGAAGTCGCGGATGTGCAGTTCATAGATGCTCGTGTCGTTGAGGCTCGCCAGCGCCGGCGACGAGGAGGCGTCCCAATGCGAAGGCTTCGTTTCCGCCGACTCCAGATCGGTGAAGCGAGTCATGGTGCCGTTAAGAGCAATGTCTACCGAGTAGGGATCAGTCGTTGTATTGGTGTCGATAGCCTGATCGGCGGCAACGTAGACCTGTGCGCGCAGCTGGTAATACTTGCCGTTCCAGCTGGAGTCGCCGTCGGCAACCCAGACGCCCTTGTGCTCATGCATGGCAACGGCTTTTTCCGGCGCCGTATCGGTACATTGGTTGAAGAGGAGCAGGGTCAAACTTTGAGCCGTAGGAGCCCAGACCTTCACCTTCAACGGGTACGAATCGTCGTCATCCCAGTCGGACCACAGGGGATCGCGGGAGTGATGAAACACTGCGCCGAGCTTGCCGTCGTAAGCAAACAGCGCGTCGAGTGCGCCAAAGGTCTGCACGCCTGTCGTGTATTTCAGGGTGCCATCGGCGGCGAGGGCGGAAACCTCCAACTGACTCTTCAGCGCCGAACGCAGTATCGCCGGCTTAATATCCGCAGGCAGTTGAAATAAGGCATAGCCGCCAAGTTGCGGAAAGCGTTTGAGTTCATCCGCAGTCAGTGTGCCGGCATAGGGAGTGAGCGGAAGGGACGTTCCACCCGTGACGCCTTTGCTGGTGATCTGCAGTCCGGCTGTCAGACTCGCATTCAATAGGTAGGTCTCACCGGAGACGGCATACTGCGGCTGCAGTGCGATCGTTGTGGCGTCGATCCAGTAAGCCTGTAGTTGCTTGAAGGGGCCGGCCAGCAACTGGGCTGCTGTGGGCACCTGCGGGAAGACGGTGGGATCTCCGGAGACGACCCAGCCTTCCAGTTGCTGCGGTATCTGCAAGGACTGGTCGGGGCCCGGATCTTTCACGCCCGTTGAGCAGTTGTGGATGATGAAGCCAAGGTGGCCCGGAACGACGCCGACATCGAAGTAGGGGCCAAAGCTGTCGTACCCGGCGTAGTAGTCATTGGTTCCGCAGAAGTTTCCCGTGGGGTCGGTAGTGGCCCCGTATACATACAGGCTCCAGTTGTCGTAATTGCCATCGGGCCGGTAGTAGTGGATACGGGCATGGCCGGGAGGAATCGGTGGATCCTGGCCGGTGGGCGGTTGCGTGGTGCTCAGGACGTCGCTGCCGGAGAGCTCCCAGAACTCACGGCCCTGTGTAGCCGGGTCTACGTTCTGGTTCGGTCCAGGGTCCTTGGTGTTCCCGTTGTGCAGAATGAGGCCCACGTTGGTGGCGGTCGCCGTGACACCAACGTCGAAGTAGGCCCCGAACCCATCCATGCCGGTAACGGGAACCGGTCCAGCGGGAAAGTCGTTCGGCTCGGTTGTGTCGAAGAAGGCGTAAATTGTCCAGCCCGTGTAGTTGCCGTCTGGACGAAAGTAGTGGACCCGGATGTCACCTGCCGGTATCGGTGGTTCTCCCTGCGCAAAAGCGGTTGTTCCTCCAAGGCAAAACGCCAGGAGTACAAGCAGATTGAACATGTGCGAAAAACCGCGTTGAGCTGAAGTGATGTGCGTCATAGCCGGATCTCCGGGGCCGAAACTGCGAGGTGGTGAGTCAAAAACGTGATGGGCAGTTATCACGTCGCTGAGTTGTTGCGATCTGCCGCGAGCTGTTAACCCCTTGCAGGCCCGCCCAGCGCACACAGGCAATCTAGGGAGGCTTCGACGGCTCGTGACCGGTAAAGTGCTTTGTTGTTCCACGATGGCGATGCGAAGCTTCCGCCCGGGATGACTCTCCACGCAATAGCTCTTGTCTCTCTTCTGCCTTGTTTTACCGTCACCAGATAAACCTTTTGTTTGCTTCAGCTTGCGTTCTGCGCTTACCGCGCGGAGCAATGGTTTAAGATGATCTACCAAGAGTTCGACCCCTCCATGAGCACAGTTCAACGGCGCGAGCTCATCTCGTTCGGAACGTTTGAGGTTGATCTCAACTCCGGAGAAATTCGTAAAGCGGGAATGCGTGTCCGGCTCCAGGGACAGCCTTTTCGCGTCCTAGCAGCTCTGCTGTCCAGACCGGGCGAAGTTTTCACACGGGAAGAACTACAAGTTCAAATCTGGGGCGAACACACCACCATTGATTTTGAGCGTGGCATCGCCAGCGCCATGAACAAGCTTCGTGAAGCGTTGGGCGATTCGGCAGAGCATCCCCGCTATATAGAGACCCTTGCCAAGCGGGGATACCGGTTCATTGCTCCGGTCGTGATCGAGTCGGCACATGAGGCTGCCAGTCCAGCCAGACCGTCCGTTGAGACCGGAGTCCACTCCGCAGAACCGGTCCTAGCTACTGTCCCCTCTATTGCGTTTCAAACCGCACCTTTGCCGATCGTGGTTCCGAAAGCCGTCGACGTGTTTCCTGGTGCTCGACGACCGGGTGCCCGAACGCTGCTTGGCTTAGGTCTGGCCGCAGTAATCCTCATGGGCATCTCGGCCCTGCTGACAATGAGGCGAATGCATCCGGTTCGTTCCCTCCGGGCGGCGCGGGTGACTCAGATGACGCAGACAAGCGAAATCTACGACGGACCGCCGAACCCCGAAAATTTCCTTACCCTGGTGACGGATGGACCACGCATCTACACTTCGTTTCTGGTGGGCAACCGGCCGGAAGTGGCATCGCTGGACCTGAGCGGAACGCAGCTGCAGCCAATCAATATGCCGGATGAACTCAGCTCTGTATCGATTGCCGACATCTCGCGCGACGGGTCCAAGTTAATCGTTCGCGGTCGCCAATCCCGTGACTCGGAGCAGCCGCTGTGGATCGTACCAACGGTGGGGTCGAGTGCATTGCGCGTCGGAGACGTTCTCGCGCATGACGCAACATTTATGCCGGGCGCTACCAGTGTTCTGTACGCAAGTGGCAACGAGCTGTACATCGCGCAGCTGGATACGGGTGCCGTCTCCAGGTACGCCACGCTCCCGGGCCGGGCGTTTTGGCTACGGTGGTCGCCTGCGGACAACTTGTTACGCTTCACCGTCGTCAACCCGATCACGCATTTCACGGCGCTCTGGGAACTGGATGCGGCTAAACGCAAACTGCATCAACTGGATCTTCCCGAGCTCGACGGTTTCTCTCTGTGCTGCGGTTCCTGGACCGCAGATGGAAGCTCCTATGTGCTTCAGGCCAGCAACGCGCGGGAAAGCGATATCTGGGTTGTTGGGGCTGGCGCGCATCCACAACTCACCAAGCTGACCAACGGCCCATTGCACTTCATGTCGCCCGTGACCTCTCGCACAGAGAAGACCGTATTTTTTGTAGGCCTTGAGAACCCGGCGGGCACTCGTGTTTACGACGCGAAATCGAGCCAGTTCGTCGCTGCACCTTCCTTTCTTGAACGTGCTCGGCGAGTCGCCTATTCCCGCGACGGTAGATGGGTGGCCTGGGTTGATGTTGATGGACGATTGTGGCGTGCGCGTAGCTCTGACGGCAGTGGTCGATTGAGGCTCACCCCGGACGACCTTGATGTCTTTATCGCGCAATGGTCTCCTGACGGAACGCAACTGGCCTTGATGGCGCGAGAGCCGGGAAGAACATGGCAGCTCTATGCTGTGAATGCAGCCGGCGGTCTGATCCGCCAGGTGTTAGCGGATAAGCGCAACCTGGCGGATCCGGATTGGTCCTCGGACGGCCGTCAACTTGTGTTTGGGCGGGAAGCCGACCTGATGGGGAAAGAGGACGGTCCACGGGATATCCAGGTGCTTGACCTCGCAACGCACCATACGCTGGGGCTTCCAGGGTCGGAGAATCTGTTCAGCCCGCGCTGGTCCCCGGATGGTCGTTGGATTGTTGCGCTTTCGCTTGACCAGACACGGTTGCTGCTCTACGACGTCGGAGGCCGAACCTGGCGGACGCTGTTTACAGGTAGCGCAGCGGACCCGGTTTGGAGTCGGGACAGCAAGACGGTGTATTTCCACCCGTTTGCCGAAACAAAGTCAGCCATTTTGCGCATCGCGGTATCCGGAGGCCATGCTGAGATCGTGGCGGATCTCTCAAAACTCGGTATGCCGTCCGCAGGAATCTTTTTCGGAGGCGTCACCCCCGACGGAGCGCCCATCATCGAACCTCGCATCGGCAACGGTAACTTGTATTCGGTGGCCCTTCCGCACTGACAAGCGATGAGAGCAGCACCTTGCTTGGTCTGAACTCGATAAAGTTGCCTAGGCTGGATTAGCATGGCTTCGCGCACGGAAAGGAAGCGGACCGCCGTTGTTCTCGCTTTCGCATCGAGGTGCCATGACGAACATGACGCGGCGGCTTTTTCGCAAGTCGCTTAGGCTGGTGATGCTCTTAATGACGGTCTGCGTTTGTTCCGGCGGCAAGGGTACAGAACACAATTTCAGCCTGACCACGGCGGACAGGCTGGAAGATGTCGGTTGGTGGCCCACCAATGGCGATGCTCCACGAACGGCATACGCGGGCGATACCACCTGCCTGCAATGCCATGGTAATATCGCGGCTCTGCAGAGGACTACGCCGATGTATCACGCGGCCGTGAAGGCGAGCCAATCGTCTCTCCTGGCACAGCGTTCCCCGATGAGCTTCCACGAAGGCCCATTCAACTACTCATTGACCCACTCGTCCGACGTTGCGAGCCAAGCAGTAACAGGCGGGGGCGCTTCCTCTGCGGCCCTCGTGACGTGGGCCTTTGGCGCTGGCGAAATCGGTCAGACGTACCTACTGGAAACGAGCGGGGAATACAAAGAAGGACGTCTGAGTTACTACACGAGTTTGAATGGGCTGGATATCACGACCGGGCAGGACACCGAGAGGCCATCCGACCTAGAGCACGCGATGGGCCGCCCTCTGAGTAAAGCGACGACGACGCAGTGTTTCAGCTGTCATACAACAGCCGCGGTCATCGCAGGTAAGTTCGATCCTGCAAGCGCTACCGCCGGTCTCGGCTGTGAAGCTTGCCATGGGCCTGGCGCAAAACACGTTGCAGCCATGATCGCCGGGCACTCGGATCAATCAGCTACGACCCTTACGAACCCAGCAACACTCTCGCCGTCGGACTCCGTCGATTTTTGTGGAGCATGTCACCGCACCTCGGCTGATGTTTCCTTGTTGATGCCCGGAAACCTGGGACTTGCCAGCGTTCGCTTTCAGCCCTATCGGTTGGAGAAAAGTCGGTGCTGGAGAAAGGCAGGCGACACACGGATTACCTGCGTCGCCTGTCATGATCCTCACCAGCCGCTGGTCCACAATCTTCAGGCGTATGACTCGAAGTGCCTGTCCTGCCATCTCAACGCGAAGCGATCTCCGCATGGGAACGTGACAGCCGCCGCCTGTAAGGTTGCGACAAGCGATTGTGCCTCGTGTCACATGCCGAAATACAATTTGCCACAAACCCACGCCAGATTCACCGATCACTATATCCGGGTGCCCAAGAGCGACCATTTTCCTTCTTAGCTGATCTCCATCGTTGGGCAAGGAGAGCCTCAGAAGCCAAGATCGGCCCGAAATCATGAGAGTTCTGCCGAACCAATCGTGAACTCTCCGTTCTTCCGGGTCTGGGTGGTTGCGGTCTCAGTTAGCAGATCGAAAAAAAGCCCCGATCTGCTTAGGCGCAACCTCCATCTGTTCTGCCATGTACCGGATGACCTGTGTCTTGGTCATCTTCTGCACGGGTGCGGTCGTGCCGGCTGCGGCCTTTGTGAAAACGAACCTCGTGGTCCGGCCTGCGCGAAGTCAGCTTTTCGGAAACTAAGCGCTAAGCCCGTCAGGGCATCATGAGAAATTAGTAACGAAAGGCGCATTGTGGGGCGTGATCCGACCTGTCATGGCGGTCAGCCGAACGTGATTACAGTGTGGGACTTCCTGATGCACTGCATCCGAAACTGCTAACGGTTAGGTCCGTTCCGTGGGGATGATCCCCACGAGGGTCCGGATCATAGTTTCCA
>CAXTFS010000214.1:0-6216 GCA_964243395.1 uncultured Acidobacteriaceae bacterium
TCCTGGATCAGGTCGAGGAACTGCAGACCGCGGTTGGTGTACTTCTTGGCGATCGAGACCACGAGACGAAGATTGGCCTCGATGAGCTCGCGCTTGGCGCGCTCGGCGTCCATGTCGCCCTGCACCATCTCGCGCTGGGTGCGTTTGAGGTGCTCGAGCGGGATACCGGTCTCGGATTCGAGGCGTTCCAGGTCCGTGCGGCAGTTTTTCTGCTGCCGTCGGTATTCCTTGCGCAGCTCTTCGGAGCGCGAAGCGTCGAACTTTGCGTCCAGCGAACGGATCTGCCGCTCCAGCGTGCGCATGGAGTCAACGGTCTTGTTGACCTTGTCGAGCAGCCGCTTCTTCTCGGCATTGGTGTACTTCAGCTCGCGGACGATGCGGGTGACGTACACCTGCTCACGGAATTGCAGCCAGCGCGCCTTGCGCTCTTCCTTGGACTTGGCCTTCGCATCCTTGCCCTGGGGGTCGTCGATACGGACCTGCAGGTCGGCAGCCTTCTTCTGGTGGGAGACCAACTCATCGATGCGCTTCGCGGTCTTTTTGACGCGCGCCTGCACAATCTCTTCGGTCAGCTCCTCCTCATCGAAGGTGACGACCTCCTTGATGTTGCGCACGCCGCGCTTGAGGTCCTCGCCCAGGCCGGAGATCTCGCGGATCACGATCGGCGAACGCGAGATGGCCTTCATCACCCGCATCTGCCCGCGCTCGATGCGCTTGGCGATCTCGACCTCGCCCTCACGGGTGAGCAGTGGAACGGTGCCCATCTCGCGCAGGTACATGCGAACAGGGTCATTGGTCTTCTCAAGTGTGCCCGGGGAGAGATCCAGCTCGACGTCGGATTCCTCGGAGGCCTCGCCTTCTTCGTCGGAGCGGTCTTCGCCGCCGCGACCACGCCGGCCCTCGCCCGACAGAACGTCGATGCCCTGGGTGTTGATGGTGGTAAGCAGATCGTCCAGATCGTCAGGGGAGGTAATATCGCCGGGCAGCAGGTCATTGACCTCGCCGTAGGTGAGATAGCCCTTTTCCTTGCCCGTTTCGATCAGGCGGTCTACATCTTCTTCGTACTTATCAATTTCTTCAGCCACGTTGTACCGTGCTCCTCACTGGCGCTCCCGCACAGCGCGCGGGAGAAAAGGTATTCCGGGGAGCCTTTCGCGCGGTCAGACATTGCGCAGCTCTCCCATGGATGTCGCGGGTACGCTGAAAGAACGGTGCGGTCAGGGCCGCGGGCGCAGGCGGAAGCCACTCAGATCCCCGGAACATCAGACCTCACGGGATCTGCGGTGTCAGAGGGGCTTCGGCAACTCAAGGCGCAATTCTTTAGCGCAACACAGTCTAGCATAAGTATAGACGCGCGCCCAAGGGCAAAGGATGCGGCGGAACCCTATCTTGCGGGTCGCCGTTGGCCGTAATCTCAGCGCTTTTTCTGCAGGCCGGAGCACCCCCGCCCCGCAGACGTTGCGCCGCAAAGCTGTCGATCTCCGGTGCATTCTGCCCCCTTCCTGTCGCCTGCGGAGGCTCTTCGCCGCCGCCGCGAGCCGGGGCCGGGCGCAATCTTCTGCATCGTTCAAAGCGACCTCGCAATCTGAGACTGCACGTACGCATATGTGTCGCGCCGCCGACAGAGTGGCGTTTGAGGGTCGAAATAATGGGGTTAAGGAACGTGAACAGCACCGGCGCAGCGGAACCAATTACGAAGAATGCGGTTCTCCGGCAGGGCATCGCCGGCGCTTTGCTGGCAGGGCTGCTGGGCGGGTGCAACAAGCCCGCGGCGCCACCGCCGGCGGCCGCGATGGGTCCGATGCCGGTCACGGTGGTACGGGTGAACACCTCGGACGTGCCACTGAACGGCGAATGGGTGGGCACCATGGACGGCTATGTGAATGCGCAGATCCAACCGCAGGTGAGTGGCTACCTGATCCGGCAGCTGTACCGCGAAGGCTCGCCCGTGACCAAGGGGCAGGTGCTCTTCCAGATCGATCCGCGACCCTTCCAGGCGGCCCTGGAGCAGGCGCAGGGGCAGGTCGGGCAGGCGGAGGGCCAGCTCGGCCAGGCGCAGGCGACGCAGGGTCTGGCGCAGATCAACGTGAATCGCGACACGCCGCTGGCGGAGCAGCGCGCCATTGCGCAGTCGCAGCTGGATAACGACAAGCAGCAGGTGCTGCAGCAGGGGGCGGGTGTGCGCACGGCGCAGGCCTCGATCTCCGCGGCGCAGGCGCAGGTTGCCACTGCCAGGCTGAATCTCGGCTTCACCCAGGTGCGATCGCTGATCTCAGGCGTTGCCGGTCAGGCCACCACACAGGTGGGCAACCTGGTCGGGCCGCAGTCGGTGCTGACCTCGGTCTCGCAGCTCAACCCCATCAAGGTGTTCTTCTCCATCTCGGACACCGAGTACCTGGGTCTGGTACGGCGGGCGCATGCCGGCGGCGGCGATCTGCTGCGCGGCTCGGCCAACCTGCCGCTCACGCTCACGCTGGCCAACGGCCAGCCATTTCCGGGAAAGGGCCGCGTGGTGTTTGTGGACCGCCAGCTCAACCAGCAGACCGGCGCCATCCGCATCGCGGCAGCCTTTCCCAACCCCGGCAACGTGCTGCGGCCCGGGCAGTTCGGTCGCGTGCGCGCCGAGACGGACATGTTGCACAACACGCTGCTGATCCCGCAGGTAGCCCTGCAGGAGCTGCAGGGACCGCAGCAGGTCTACACGGTGGGTGCGGACGGCAAGGCCCACATCGTCACCGTGGTGCTGGGGCCGCAGATCGGCTCCAACTGGATTGTTACCAGCGGTCTGCAACCGGGTGCCCAGGTGATCACGGACAACCTGCAGAAGCTGCACGACGGTGCGCCGGTGAACGCGCATGAAATTTCGCTCGCGGCCGCTGCCGGCCCGACGTCGACGACGAGCACCGCCGGCGCCGGCTCAGACACGCAGGGGAGGTAAGCGATGTCGAAATTCTTTATTCGCCGGCCCATTGTGGCCATCGTCATCGCAATTCTCACGGTCATCATCGGCCTGGTCTCGATGTTGAGCCTGCCCACCTCGCAGTACCCGGACATTGTGCCGCCCGAGATCCAGGTGCAGGCCACCTATCCCGGGGCCGATGCCAAAACGCTGGTGGGCGCTGTCGCGACGCCGCTGGAACAGCAGATCAACGGTGTCGACAACGGCATTTACATGTACTCGGAGAATGCCAACAACGGGCAGTCCACCGTGTACATGGACTTCGACGTCAAGACCAACCCGGACACCGACCAGATCCTGACACAGCTGCGTGTTTCGCAGGCGCAGTCGCAGCTGCCCGCCCAGGTCAACACCGCGGGCGTCATCGTGCAGAAGGCGCAGACCTCGCCGCTGATGATCGTCAGTGTCAGCTCGCCTTCGGGCAAGTACGGCGCGGACTTCCTCACTAACTACGCCATTATCAATCTGCAGGATGAGCTCACCCGTGTGAAAGGTGTGGGCCGCGTGCAGGTCTTCGGCGGCCAGTACGCCATGCGTGTCTGGGTGAACCCGGACAAGCTCGCGCAACTGGGTGTTACGGCGACCGACATCATCACCGCGCTGGGCGTGCAGAATACGGTGAACCCGGCCGGGCAGATCGGTGCCGAGCCCGTGCCGAACGGCCAGCAGTTTACCTACACCGTGCAAACGCAGGGCCGTCTGGTGACGCCGGAGCAGTTTGGCGACATTATCGTGCGCGCCAACCCGGATGGGTCGGTATTGCACCTGCGCGATGTTGCCCGCGTGGAGCTGGGCACGCAGGTGTACAACCTCACGGCGCGCTACAACAAGGCGCCGGCCGGTGTCATGGGTATTTACCAGCTGCCCGGTTCAAATGCTGTGGAGACGGCGGCCAACGTGCGCAAGCGGCTTGATGAGCTGCAGAAACGCTTTCCTCCCGGCCTGCAATACGAGATCCCGCTCGACACCACCAAGGCCGTCAGTGCGGGCATTCACGAGATCCTCGTGACGCTGGGCATCGCGCTCCTCCTGGTCATCCTGGTGGTGTACATCTTCCTGCAGGGTTGGCGTGCCACGCTGATCCCCCTGATGGCTGTGCCGGTTTCGTTGATCGGCACGTTTATCCTCTTTCCGCTGCTCGGCTTTTCCATCAATACCCTGTCGCTGTTTGGGCTGGTGCTGGCCATCGGTCTTGTCGTGGACGATGCCATCATCGTCGTCGAAGCGGTAGAGCACCACATCGACGAGGGCATGAGCCCGCCGGACGCCACGATCAAGGCCATGGAAGAGGTGGGCGGTCCGGTCGTCGCGATCGCGCTCATCCTGGCTGCAGTGTTCATCCCGACCGCCTTTGTTCCGGGCATCACGGGCAGGCTCTACCAGCAGTTCGCGGTCACCATTGCCATTTCAGTCCTGATCTCTGCGTTCAATGCCTTGACGTTGAGCCCGGCACTCTCCGCATTGCTGCTGAAACCGAAGGACAAGAACCGTAAGCCCGGTCCGCTGCAGCGCTTCTTCGACTGGTTTAACCGCTTCTTCGGGCGCACCACGGATCGTTACGTCTCCACCTCAGCCGTCTTGATCCACAAGTCCGGCCTGACGATGGTCGCCCTCGGCATTATCGCGGCCCTTGCGGTCTTCCTGGGCGCAAAGCTGCCGACCGGCTTTATTCCCACCGAAGACCAGGGCTACCTCTTTGTCGCGCTGCAGTTGCCGGATGCCTCCAGCCTGCAGCGCACCGACGCCGCGGCGCAGAAGGTGACGGACGCTCTCTTGCAGACGCCGGGGATCGGCGGCGTGATCGCCGTGAACGGCTTCAGTTTGCTCACGCTGACGCAGAGCACCAACACCGCCTTCTTCTTTGTCTCGCTGAAGCCGTGGGACGTGCGTACAAAGCCAGCCGAGCAGCTGGTCAACATTCAGAAGAGCCTGACGGCCAAACTCGGCGGCATAGGAGAAGGCCTGGCCTTCAGCTTTCCACCGCCCGCGATTCCGGGCATTGGCACTTCGGGCGGCGTGCAGATGGTCGTCGAAGACCGCTCCGGCAGCGACGATCCGAGCTTTCTGACGAAGAACCTCTACGCCTACCTGGGCGCAGTTGCGAAGCGGCCGGAGATCGCTGCGGCGATCCCCGCGTACCTGCCCGCGGTGCCACAACTCTATGCCGATGTGGACCGCGAAAAGGCGACGCAGCAGCAGGTGGATCTGACCAACGTGTACACCACCATGCAGACGTTCATGGGCGGCTACCTGGTGAACTACTTCAACCGCTTTGGGCGCCAATGGCAGACCTATGTGGAAGCCGAAGGGGACTCGCGCACAAAGATCGACAACATCAATCGGTTCTATGTGCGCAGCGCCAACGGCAGTCAGGTTCCGCTCAGCTCGCTGGTGCACGTAAAGCAGATCACCGGGCCTGAGTTCATCACGCGCTTCAACGAGTACCCCGCCGCTCAGTTGAACATTTCGGGTGCGCCCGGCTATAGCTCCGGCCAGGTACGTGCGGCGCTCGAGCAGGTCTTCGCGCAAACGATGCCGGAAGGCATGGGTTTCGACTACCAGGGCATGAGCTTCCAGGAGCAGAAAGCTGCGCAGGGTATCCCGGCCTCCGCGGTGTTCGGGCTTTCCCTGCTCTTCGTCTTTCTGATCCTTGCCGCCCTGTATGAGAGTTGGTCGCTGCCCTTCAGCGTGTTGTTGTCGACGCCCGTGGCCATTCTCGGGGCGTACATCGCACTGAGCGCGCGTTCGTTTGAGAACGACATCTTTGCCACTATCGGGCTCGTCATGCTGATCGGTCTTTCAGCGAAGAACGCCATTCTGATCGTCGAGTTTGCCGTCTCGAACTACAAGGGCGGGCAATCGATTTCGGAGGCTGCGCTGAACGCGGCGCGGTTGCGGTTCCGGCCCATCGTCATGACGGCGCTTGCCTTCATCTTCGGCTGCCTGCCGCTGTGGACCGCCTCCGGTGCCGGTGCGGCCTCACGGCGCATCCTCGGCACGGTTGTCGTGGGCGGCATGCTGCTCGCAACGGTCGTCGGCATCCTGATGATTCCGGTCACCTTCGCGGTGGTGGAGTACCTGTCACACCGCTTCAGCCGCGGCGGCAAGGGCACCACTATGGACTCCAATCATGACCTTGACCCGCGGGAAGCCGCGAAGTCGAAAGAACTCGCCACGGCCGGGGGAGGTCACGCATGATGAAGTCAACCGAAGCATTCACGCGCGGTCTGCTGGCCTCCGCGAGCCTTTTGTTCCTC
>CAXTFS010000215.1:0-6189 GCA_964243395.1 uncultured Acidobacteriaceae bacterium
TTGTCGGCCGCGTGACCCCAGAGAGCTCCCTGGGGCTCTCGAATTTGCGGTCCGCGCCGGCCACGGCATACCGCTCTTCAACGATCGGGATGCGATCAAACACCTTGCCGTCCGCAATGGACCGCAGCAGCTTTAGATACTCCGCATGCGCCCACACCAGCGGCTGTGCCGAACCCGCCGACCGTCCGCAATACATGCCCTCCGCTGGCAGATCCGGGCCATCCCAGACCTGCTCGGGCAACATGCCGCCGACGGAGGAGAAGCGCTCCAACGCGGTCAGCAACGGCCTCACATCCTTCCCGGCAGCCAGCTCATAGTGCGCGCGTTCCCCGGTCAGGATGGGCCACGCTCGCCCCTGCCCGTAACCGATGTACGGTCCGCCATCTTTGCGCTGCCCGTAGCCGTCATGGTTGTACCGCCGCCAGCACGGGCCGTAGGGTGTGCTGATCTTCAGTATCTTGTCGATCACCTTCAGCGAGTCGACGATCAGCGGATCATCGGCGCGGCGAATGCCATAGCGCACCAGCTCCAGAAAGCCGGCATCGATCACAGCGCGAGCCTCAAACGCCACCTGCTCTCCCGGCTCACGGTTGCTGATGTGGATCTGCCCCGCCGGGACCTCCGGGTTATGAAACGGCTCGCCATCGGCCGGGGGACGAATCCGCATGTAGTGGTATGGCACGTCCGGGTCGAGCACACCCCGGCGCGTGGTCGTCCACTCATCCAGATGGGCCTCGATCCAGTCGGCATAATCTTCCAGAAACGCGCCCAACTCGCACGATGCGGTGCTGCGGCAGATCTCCGCGGCACACACCAGTGCGGAGATCACCACCGCCAGCGTGGACGGCGAATAGCCGGCGTTTTCTTCCCAACGCTCCTGCTGCGTGACCGGCGCGTAGCGCACCAGAAACCCCGCCGCGCGCGTCACAAACGGCACAATGTCGAAGCCGCCCAGACCATCCAGCTTCCACAGCCTCCAGGCAAGAATGATAGGAAAGGCGACCTCATCCAGCTGAATGCCGGACCAGTACGGCTGGCCGTCGATCCAGAAGTTCTGCGAAAAGCCACCATCCGGGTGCTGCGTGCAGGCGAGGTACACCAGGGCCCGCCGTGCGGTATCGATGCGCCCACAGGCCAGCAGCGCAGTCGCCGACTGGATCATGTCGCGCGTCCACACCAGGTGGTACCCGCCAAGGTCGTCATCGGACTTGGCATTGCCCCACGGGATCGAAGCCGAGGCAATAAACGCGCCCGAGTAGGTCTTGTCCTCGTGCGCCAGCACCACGTTGTGCGACACGCGCGCCAGCCTGCCACCATCGCCTGAGACCGCCGCGAGCCGTTCCGGGCTCGAAGCCCTGTGCCACTGCTCGATAAAGCGCTTGGCGTGCAAATCGTACGGCGTCGACAGGGTCTGCATCATGCCGGCGACCGCGGCATGCAGTCCGTCTCCCAGCGCAATCGCGATCGTAAACTCGCGGTGCTGCGCCACGTCGATCTCGCCCATCATCGCGATGTTGCCGTTGAGGGCCTGCCCGTAACTCCAGGTCATGCGCAGGTGTGTGGACAGGTCTTGATACCCGTCGTTCACCCCGACAAAGCCGCACGAGGACCGCGAAAAGCCGCAGCTCGCCCCCAGCGCCAGCGCGAACTCGTTCTTCCACGCAAGGATGCAACGTTGGCCGGCCACGTCGACCGATCGCGCACTGTTGCCCGCACCACCCCCATCCAGATGGGGTGCCAGCAGCGCGTAGCACTTCAACCGCGAAAGTATCGTCTCGTCGCCGGTGATCTTCACATTCATCAGCACGACGGGATGATGTGGGTCGCTGATGAACTCCTTGGTGACCGTGTAGCGGCCATCCAGATCCGTCGCAACAACACGCACCGCCAGCGCGTCATCGTCCACGTAGTGGAAGTCGTACTCGAAATCACGCTTTTCCTCGTGAAAGAACGTCTCTCCGTCGGAGAACATGAGCTCCATGTCACGGGTCTGCGGACGATCGATCGTGGGGTAGTAGATCTCGTTCAACGTGCCGTGCGAAAGCGTAAACCAGACCCGGCTGGACGCCGCATACGCCGTGGAAACCGCATCTTTTTTGCTTGAGGTCCAGCGTGGTTCGAGACCCGGGCCCCCGGGTGCGGCACCATCGTCGTCAAGCCACCGGTAGCTGGCATTGGGAATGTCCATGGCGTTATTAGACGCAACATTCCAGCGATCCCGGAACAAAAAAGGCCACGCCGTGGCGTGACCTTTCCCGTAAGCAGATCGTGCTTTCACTGTGAATACGTGCTACTACTTTGCGGCCTTCTTGTGCGCAGAGGCGGACGCCTTCTCCGCGGACTCCGTCTCTTCCCCATCTTCCTTGTCCGCGCCCTTCTCTCCATCCGAACCGGCTGCCTGGGACAACGCTTCTCCCAGGTCGCGGATGTGCTTGCCGTTGGCGCTGTGATCGTCACCGGCTACCGCAACGGTATCTTTGCCGAGCTTGGTGAGCAGGGTCTTGATCGCCGCGGGGTCGACTTCCTTGGCATGCAGCAGCTTCTTCAGCTTGCCCAGGTCCCCAACTACCTTCTTGACGCCGTCGTGGTCGTGCTTGGACAGGTAATCTTCCCATCCTTCAATGTTGGTGGTTGCCTTGTCGATCGTGAAGCTCTTAACGCCGCCCTTGATGGCG
The DNA here is from genome assembly GCA_964243395.1 of uncultured Acidobacteriaceae bacterium. Classification (GTDB taxonomy): domain Bacteria; phylum Acidobacteriota; class Terriglobia; order Terriglobales; family Acidobacteriaceae; genus Granulicella. The sequence goes on from CAXTFS010000215.1 coordinate 2,676, forward strand.
CTCAATGTAGTTTCGAAACGTGTTGTTGCCATGGTGCTGTGATCCTCTGGGTTTTGTGGCGAAGTAACGGGCGCGGCTTCTCCCATCCATCCTGTGCGATGCGTAAAACGCGGCACGCTCCCCAGCCAATTTGACCGCCTTGACCGTACAGCAGCGACGGCGCCGGGGATTGCGTTACGCCAATAAGCTGCTCGCTGCACTCTGCCGAAGCACTGCCTAGGCGCCGCAGATTCAGGCCTAGCAACATGCGCGAGCAACCCGCTACAGGGCATTGGCGGGAGGCGGTCTGGGCTGGTGCTCAGCTCATCCTGCTTGGGTCAGGTGCCGCGCCTCGGTCTCAGGCATCCAATGCGGTGACGGTCATGGCATCCACACTGCCTGGCCACGCGGGCCCTCCAGAAACAGACACGTCTCCAGAAAGAAAGGTTACACATGGCTTTTGAACTTCTTCCCCTCCCCTACGACTACGCCGCACTCGAGCCCACCATCGACGAAACAACGATGAAGCTGCACCACGACAAACATCACCAGACTTACGTCACCAATCTGAACGGCGCGGCGGAGAAGCACCCCGACCTGGGCAAGAAGACGCCCGAGGAGCTCATCAAGGACCTCGCCAGCGTGCCGGAAGAGGTGCGTACCGTGGTGCGCAACAACGCCGGTGGCGACGTAAACCACACGATGTTCTGGCAGATCATGAAGCCCCATGGTGGCGGCGATCCGATCGGTCCCATCGCCGAGCAGATCACGCAGGACTTCAACACCTTTGCCGAGTTCAAGACCAAGTTCAACGAAGCCACCGCCAAGCAGTTCGGCTCTGGCTGGGGTTGGCTGGTGTTCAAGGGTGGCAAGCTGGAGATCATGACCACGCCGAACCAGGACAACCCCATCATGCAGGGCCTGTACGGCATCCTGGGCAACGACGTCTGGGAGCACGCCTACTACCTGAAGTACAACAATCGCCGTCCGGAGTACCTTGCCGCATGGTGGAGCGTTGTGAACTGGGAAGAGGTCAACAAGCGCTTCGAGCAGGCCAAGAAGCTCGCTCAATAGCTGCAGTTTCTAAATACGTAACGAACGAAGGGCGGAGTCCAACAGACTCTGCCCTTTCTATATCCCTGGGAGGTACGGCATTGCGGAAACGCAGACCTCCCTAACCAGCCGCAATCGCGGGCACGAGCCCGACCTCGACCAGCGCCGAGTAGAACGTTGCGCCGCCACCAAGATCCGTCAGCCGCTGGCTTGTGAGCGCGTTCACATTGTGGCCGCCGACGGTCAGCTTGGCCCAGTCCAGGCGCGCTGCCACCACACCGGCCGGCACGGTCAGCCCCACGCGGGCCACCAGCTCGATGCGGCCGCGGCCGTTCCAAACCTCGACCGCGTCGCCGCTTGCAATCGATCGCGCCGCAGCATCGTTTGCATGCATCTCCAGCACGCCCGCCGTGCGCCGTTCCATGGTCTGATGGCCCGGCAGGTTGGCGAACGTGGTGTTCATGTAGTTGTCGGCCTTGCGTGATAAGAACTCCAGCGGAAACGGCGGTTTTGTCCCGGCTTCAACCGCCACGGCGGCAGCAGCCCGCGACTCCTCGGCAGCATGCCACGCTGGCACCGGCAGCAGCTCAGCTTTGCCGTGCGCCGTACCGAACCAGCTCGCGTCGCTGAACGGCAGTGTCTGGCCGTTCTCGTCCGTCGGCAGGCGGAGCGGCATCTGCTTTGCCGCCGCAAGCGCCTCCGGCGTCACCCCTGCAAAGCGCGGATGGCTCGTGTCGAGCGCCGCCGCGATCAACTCCTCTTCACCATCACGGAACGCTTCTTCGCGGAAGCCCATGCGCCGGCCCAACGCGGCAAAGAGCCACGGGTTGGCCCGCGCTTCCCCTAACGGCGCGATCGCCTGGTCCGAGATCTGCGCCAGGTAGTGCCCATAAGCGCCCATCAGTTCCTTGTGTTCCAGAAAGGTCGTCGCGGGCAGCACGAGGTCGGCGTAATCGGTGGTATCGGTGAAGAACTGCTCATGGACAACGGTGAATAGATCCGGCCGGCGCAGTCCAGCCAGCACCTCATTCGAATCAGGTGCCACCGCGGCCGGATTGCAGTTGTAGACAAACAGCGCCTTTACCGGCGGATCATCGAATCTCGTAAGCGCCTCGCCCAGGCGATTCATGTTCACGAGGCGTGTGGGTCGACCCACCGGGCTTCGCGTCATCAGCTCGGGCATCTGCAGCTTCGGGGAGTTGAACGGGAACGCAGCCGAGGTCGACAGCAACAGCCCGCCACCGCGCCTCTTCCAACTGCCCGTGATCAGCGGCAACATCGCGACAGCACGCGCGGCCGTTCCACCGTTCTCACTGCGCTGGATGCCGTAGTTCATGCGAATGGCTGCAGGCGCACGGCCATCGCGGCCCGCTTCACCATAGGCTCTTGCGAGCCACTCAATCTTGTCCGCCGCGATGCCCGTGATCTCCCCCGCGCGCTCCGGGCTGTGCTCCGGCCGCAGCGCGTGATCGCACAAGTCCTGCCAACCGTGGGTGCAGGCCTCCAGATACGCGCGATCTTCCAGGCCATCGCGGAAGAGAACCTGCATCATCGCCAGCGCCAGCAGGCCATCGGTTCCAGGCCGAATCGACAGCCACTCATCGGCCAGCGCCGCGGTGCGCGTGCGGTACGGGTCGATCACAACCAGCCTGGCCCCATTCCGTCGCGCCTCTTCGATGAAGGGCCAAAGATGGATGTTGTTGCCATGGATGTTCGCGCCCCAGGCAATCACCAGGCCGGCATGCGCGAAGTCCTGCGGCGCCGTGCCCAGCCGCGTTCCATATACCGCGTTCAGCGCCGCCGTTCCGGCACTCGCGCAGATGGTACGGTCAAGCTGCGAGGCACCCAGGCGATGAAAAAATCGACGATCCATCGAGCCATAGCCAAGCTGCCCGATCGTGCCCGCATAGCTGTAGGGCAGAATGCTCTCCGGCCCATGCTCGTCACTGATCGACTTGAGGTGTTCCGCGATGGCTTCGAGCGCTTCGTCCCACGAGATCCGCTCGAAGGCCTCAGCCTCTGTGCCCTGCGGCAGCGGTCCCTTGGGTACGCCCGGCCGGCGGCGCATTGGGTACAGCAGCCGTTCAGGCGAGTACACACGTTCCAGGTACCGCGCCACCTTGCCGCACAGGAAACCGCGCGTCACTGGATGCGAGGGATCGCCCGCCACCTTCACCGCACGGCCTGTCACTTCATCCACCGTCACCAGGACGCCGCAGGAATCAGGGCAGTCATGGGTACAAACGGCATGCACCTGTCGCGTAAGCATGGGCTGATTCTATGCTTGGGCGAACCCCTTGAGGATCTCCGCATGCTTCGCGCTCTGATCGTTGCAATTGCATGTTTCACGCCCCTCGCTGCGGTAGCGCAGTCATCTGGCAGGGGCACTCCTTTGCCCGATTCAGCCATCCGGGCGTTGCTCTCCGCACAGGCGGCTGACTGGAATCGCGGCGATCTGGACGCCTTTGCGACCGGGTACAAG
>CAXTFS010000216.1:0-6147 GCA_964243395.1 uncultured Acidobacteriaceae bacterium
GCCCACAGAGCAGCGTGTCTACCGCTTCCGCTGTGTGGAGGCGTGGTCGATGGTGATCCCGTGGGATGGCTACTCGCTCAGCGAATTCATCAACTTCCTGGAACCGCTGCCCAGCGCAAAGTATGTGCAATTCCTGTCACTCGCAGACAGAAGTCAGGAGCTGTTACCCAGCGGCATCTCCTGGCCCTACAGCGAGGGCCTGCGCATGGACGAGGCAATGAACCCCCTGACGCTGCTGACCTTTGGCTCCTACGGCGAGACCTTGGCCAATCAGCAGGGCGCGCCGATACGGGTCATCGTGCCGTGGAAGTATGGCTTCAAATCGGCGAAATCGATCGTGAAGATTCGCTTCACCGACAAGCAGCCACCCACCACGTGGAACGAGCTCTCGTCGGAGGAGTACGGCTTCTACTCCAACGTGAATCCAGCGGTGGATCATCCGCGCTGGTCGCAGGCGCATGAGCGGCTTCTGAACGCGAACAGCTTCTTCCCAAAGATTGTTCCCACCCAGCTCTTCAACGGCTACGGTGCACAGGTTGCCGGAATGTACGCGGGCATGGATCTGCGCAAGAACTTCTAGAAGCCCATTGCTTGGAGGGTGCACGCCTGTGTGCGCCCTGCGTGGGCCCGGACGGGATGCGCAATTACTCTAGACAGGCATGCCGAGCCGCGCGATCCCGTACGTAAAGGTGCTGGTTCACCTCCTGTGTCTGTTCCCGGTGCTCTACCTCGCGCAGCAGTATCGCAGCGGGGCGCTGGCGGCACAGTCCGACCCGGTCAACTACCTGACGCACTTCACCGGCAACTGGGCGCTCTGGATTCTGCTGACCGACCTGGCCATCACGCCTGTGCGCCGCGTCAGCACGTCGCTTGCCTGGCTGGTGCGCCTTCGCCGCATGGTTGGGCTGTATGCCTTCTTCTATGCGACGCTGCACCTGCTGACCTATGTCTTCCTGTTCTCCGGGTATGACGTGCCGACTGCGCTCGCGGGACTGCGTGCCGGGCATCTGGCAGAGCCATGGCGACAGCTGAGGCTGATCTGGCCCACCATGCTGGACGACGTGAAGAAGCGCCGCTTTATCCAGGTGGGTCTGCTCGCATGGCTGATCCTGTTTGCGCTCGCGGTCACCAGCCCGCAACGGGTGCTGCGGCTGATGGGCGGCAAGAACTGGGGCCGTTTGCATCGGCTGATTTACGTCGCCGCTATCGCGGCGGTGGTGCACTACTGGTGGCTGGTCAAGGCCGGTGTACGCGCTCCGTGGAAGGACACCGCCGTGCTTACGGTGCTGCTGCTGATCCGTGTGGGTCTGGCCGTGGGCAAACGCCTCGGGAAGCCTCGGATGGCCGCCGTCGCGAGAGGCTAATCGCGACTTCCGGGCCACAGCTGCGGTCTACACTAGCGGGCGAGGTGTGTTATGCGGAGCAGGGCGTTCCGAGCCACGGTGTTGGGTGTAGCGTTCACTGCCGCGCTTGCCCCTGCGTTCGTCCCTGCGTTTGCCCAAAGCGGCGTGCCCGACGTACCCGCGCGCGCCACGCATACGGGCAGGGCCGAGAAGACGCATCCTGCGCCGATTGTGCGGCCGCCGGCGCTGACGCCGCTGACGGAACGCGAGCGCGCCGTGCAGATGCTGGATCGCTTCACCTATGGGCCGCGACCGGGCGAGGTGGACCGTGTGCTCGCCACCGGCGCGAACCGCTGGTTTGAACAGCAATTGTTGCCAGGCACGATCCCGGACGCGACGCTCAACAAGCGGCTTGCCGATCTGCCGACGCTCGCGATGACGCCGCCGCAGGCTTTGGCCGTGTTTCCTGACCGCGGACAGGTACAAGCGGTCGCCCAGGGCAAGGCTCCGATGCCAGCGGATCCGCTCGAACGCTCCGTGTTCGAGGTGCAGGTCGCAAAGTGGCAGGCGGAGCAGGATCGCAAGAAGGCTGATGGTTCGACCCAGCCCGCACCCGAGCCGACCGATGCCGAGAAGGCAGCGCAAAAAAAAGTGGATCAGGCGACCGCGGCCAGAATCGCTGGCGAGCTGTTCGCGCTGCCCAGGGAGCAGCGCATGGCCGCCTTGATGGCGATGCCGGTCCCCGACCGCATCGCGTTTACCGCCAACGGCAATCTGCAGGGCCAGCAGCGCACGCTGCTGCTCGCCGACTTCACTCCCCGCGAGCGTGAGACGTTTCAGGCCATGAGCGGGCAGGTGAGCTCGTCGGGCAATCTCGCCAACGAGTTGGCACAGGGTCACCTGCTGCGCGACATCCTCTCCGAGCGCCAGCTGGAGACCGTGATGACGGACTTCTGGTTCAACCACTTCAACGTGTTCATCGGCAAGGACTCAGACCAGTGGTACACGACGAGCTACGAGCGGGACGTCATCCGTCCGCGTGCGCTGGGGCGTTTCCGCGATCTGCTGCTGGCCACGGCGACCGCGCCGGCGATGATGGTCTACCTGGACAACTGGCTTTCGATCGGGCCGGACTCGATCGCGAACGGGGTCAATCCCGCAAACCCGAAGGCACGGCGTGGCAGCAAGGGCCTGAATGAGAACTATGGTCGCGAGGTCATGGAGTTGCACACGGTTGGCGTCAACGGTGGGTACTCGCAGGCCGATGTAATGGCGCTCGCCGCGATCCTCACCGGATGGGGTGTGGACAAGCCGGGCGAGGGTGGTCCGTTTCTCTTCGATCCCAAGCGGCATGAGCCAGGGGCGAAAGTGTGGTTCGGCGACGAGATCTTTGACGACGGCCACCTGGCGAGGCTGCCTGCAGGTGCGCAAGCCAAAGCTATCTTTGAGCCAGGCGACGCAGCGGCAACGGGGGAGAGCATGAAGCAGGGCATAGCCGCCCTGAACGCGCTCGCCGCAAGCTCGCAATGCGCCCGCTACATCGCGACAAAGCTGGCGGAATACTTCGTCGCCGACACGCCACCACCAGCGCTGGTCGAGCGCCTGACGAGCACGTATCTCGCCAACGATGGCGACATTCGGGCCATGCTGCGCACGATCGTTGCCTCGCCGGAGTTCAATTCAAGGCAGTACTTTCGCACGAAGGTGAAGACGCCCGTTGAGTTCCTTGCGTCGGCCTTTCGCGCCACGTCGACCGATCCGCAAAACCTGGGCGCGCTGGTCAACGAGGCGAAGACCATGGGCATGCCGCTCTACTATGCGCTGGCTCCCACGGGCTACTATCTGTCCGCTGACCAGTGGATGAACTCAACGGCGCTGGTGGATCGCTTGAACTTTGCGTACCAACTCACGTCGGGCAAGCTACCCAATCAGCGTTTCGATAGCCCAAAGCTGTTGGCCATGGGTCTGCTGACCTCGGGCGGCAATCCGAATGCCGGGCACCCCGGCAGCCCATCGCCGATAAGCGCGAACACCCCTGCCAATCGAAGTGCTGCCTTGCGCGGTGTGTCCGCAGAGGATCGTCCTCCCGTTGCCGCCGACGCGGTCGGCACAGGTTTGGGGCCGAGGGTTGCGTCCGAGGTGCTGGAGGTGACGATGATTGGCGCTCCCGTCAGTGCGAAGACGCAGGCGCTGCTGGAAGATCAGGTGGCGCAGCAGCCGCCGAACACCAATGCGGGCGATACCCTCAACCTCTTGACGGGTTTACTGCTTGGCTCGCCGGAGTTCCAGCGACGCTAATTGGGCGCGATTGATGCAGCCTACTCGGCTACGTCGGCGAAGAGGTCCGTGATCTGGGTTGCGGGCTGCGGCGCAGCGGTATACGCGAGGGCGTAGCGCTCGTCCGCGCCGTGCTCCTGGAAGAGCAGCCGGGCGCCTTCCATCAGCGGCGCCTGCGAGGTGTGCTGCTCAAACGCCTTCTGTTTGCGCTCGCGCACGGAGCGGATGTCCAGCACGCAGCTCCACGGCGCCGGCAGCGGCGAGGGTCGATCGGGCAGGAAGAATGCGGTCGTGAGATAGAAGAGCCGCTGCGGCAGCCAGGGCTCGCCGAGCTCCGGGAAGCGCTTCGCACTCCCCGACCAGTGGAAGGCGGCCGTGGTCGCGGCAGAGACCGTCGTGTGGTCCGGATGATTGTTCAACGCGCCTTCACCGCCAAAGGTGAGCACCACGTGAGGCCGAAAGCCCCGCATGCGCTCCACGAGCCGCTCTCCAAGTTCGTGCAGGCTGTGGAACTCAAGCCGCGCGTCTTGGTAGTCCAGCAGTTCATGCTGGCTGACCCCCAGCACGGCACAGGACGCCTCGAACTCTCGCCGTCGCATGGCACCGAGTTCCGCGCCGCTACTCGCGTCGCCACGATGCGTCGCAGCCTGTCCGTCGGTGAGGCAGATCACCGAGGTTTCGACCCCGCGATCTGCAGCGAGCGCAAGGGCTCCGCCAAAGGCGAAGCATTCGTCGTCCGGGTGGGCAACAACACACAGCAGGCGCAGGCTCAAGCGGCGTCCTCCGTCTGCACACAGAGCACCGCGACCTCCGCGTCAGGCAGCAGGTCCTCGCTCTCGATTTCGCTGTCAAAGAAGGCGCTCTCGTCGAGGCGCTCCTCCAGCAGGGCATCTGGATCAGAAGCCGCAACGAAGTTGAAGCTGCGCCGGTGCAAGGGCGTGGGGCCATGCATGGCAAGCGCGCGGCGATGCTCCGCTGTGGCATACCCCTTATGCTGTGCAAATCCGTACTCCGGGTGAAGGCGATCCAGCGTACGCATCAACCCGTCGCGATGCACCTTGGCAATCACGGAAGCTGCCGCGATCGACAGGCAAAGCGCGTCACCGTAGTAGAGCTTGGTTTGCGGGCACGGATGATCGATCAGCATGGCGTCGATCAACACATGATCCGGCACAATGCCGAGCGCTTCCACAGCCCGCAACATGGCCAGACGGGTCGCATGGTAAATGTTGATTCGATCGATCGTCTCCGCGTCGATCTCAGCGATGCTGATGGCCACGGCCATCTTGCGGATCTTGCGATCGAGTCGTTCCCGTTCTTCACGGGTGAGCTGTTTGGAGTCCTTCAAGCCCATGCGCGACAGAATGCCTGTTTTCTCGGGAAGCACGACCGCAGCGGCTACGACCGGACCAAACAACGCGCCTCGACCCACCTCATCGACGCCGGCGATGGTTCGGTGGCCACGGTAGCGCAAAGCCTGTTCAGGAGCGTCGCTGCAGATCAGCGACTTCAGCATCTGCTGCTTCGCTGTGGCCTTGGTGAGGCCTGCCACGGGAGGGATCGGAAAAAGCTTGGCCATCGTTCTTCCGGTTCAGTGTAGCGGAAGCGTGGGCGTGGATAAGGGGCCACGAATTGCGCTTGATCAAGGCTCGCCCGGGCGGGTCAGAAGCGAGCCCCCCGCGGTCCCACGGAAGTGGCAGGGCGCTTCGAATCGGTGATCCGTAGAATCGCTGCCAACGCACTCCCTGGAGCGATCGTGAGACTGTCTCGGGTGTTTGTCCCTCCTATTGCGGGCTTTGTTTTGGCTCTCACCACGAGTCTGAACGCACCATGTGCTGCGGCGATGGCAAGGCAGGAGCAAGCGCCCGCGACGGCGTCACCGGCGCCGCAGCCCATTCCGAGCGAGACCCCTGCGGTCGGTCAACCCTCCGCCGGCAAGCCCAGGGGCAAGAAGGACCTGTACACCGGTCCAAATACCGTTGTGGAGCTTCCACCGACGCCAATGCTTGACGAAGAGGGAAAGCAACGGCTCGATCCGGACGGCAAGCCCATGTTCAACCTCCCTGTGCGACAGCAGCGGGATAAGAAGGGCCATCCGCTATTCGACGAGGCTGGCAAGCCCGTTATGCAAACAGCGACAGAGCTGGGGTATGACGAGAGCGGCAAGAAGCTGCATGTCACGAAGGCGAAAGAACCCAGGATGACGCCTGTGACGATCAGCCGCGGCACGCTTTCCGTTGATGGCATGACGGCGAAGGCGGCGCTGAACTACGACATCGCCGACCTGAAATACCTCTACCTTTTTGCCCCGGGGATCGGTGTCGTGGTTGTGAGCAACGAGCCGTTCCCGGGCGCAATCGAAGAGGCCCGGGGCTTCAACGAGAAGATGCTGTCGGTGTCGGTGGGCGAGCACCAGTTGCAGGTCGCATCCGACACGCGTCTGCTCGGCAAGGAGCCGAGGCCAGCCTATGTGCTGGTCGACCGGGATTTCACCCTGCCGTCGCGTTCGCCGGTGCTCGGCTACGGC